>NZ_JBHUVA010000043.1:0-53907 GCF_042670805.1 Micromonospora sp. NPDC057141
CTGGCGATCGACCGGGGCCCGCCGGTTCGAGAACGGATCAGGCTCGGAGCAATTCAGGCTCGGAGCCGGTCAGGCGAGGTCGAACCGGTCGAGTTCCATCACCTTCGTCCAGGCCGCGACGAAGTCGACCACAAACTTCTCGCGCGCGTCCTCGCTGGCGTAGACCTCCGCGAGGGCCCGCAGCTGGGAGTTGGAGCCGAAGATGAGGTCGACCGCCGTGGCGGTCCACTTCACCTGGTCGGTGGCCAGATCCCGGATCTCGTAGACGTGCTCCTCGGACTCCGACGCCTTCCACCGGGTGCCCGGGGAGAGCAGGTTGGTGAAGAAGTCGTTGGTGAGCACGCCCGGCCGGTCGGTGAGCACGCCGTGCGCCGTGCCGCCCACGTTGTTGCCGAGGGCGCGCAGGCCGCCGACGAGGACGGTCATCTCCGGCGCGGTCAGGTCGAGCATGTAGGCGCGGTCGACGAGCAGCACCTCCGGCTGGGTCTTCTCGCCCGGGCGCAGGTAGTTGCGGAATCCGTCGGCGCGCGGCTCCATGACCCGGAACGACTCGACGTCGGTCTGCTCCTGCGAGGCGTCGGTGCGGCCCGGCCGGAACGGCACGGTCACCTCGACTCCGGCGTCCCGCGCCGCCTTCTCGACGGCCGCCGAGCCGGCCAGCACGATCAGGTCGGCGAGGGAGATCTTCGAGCCCCCGGCGGAGTTGAATTCCTGCTGGATGCCCTCCAGGGTCGCCAGGACCGTCGCGAGCTGCTCGGGCTGGTTGACCTCCCAGCCGCGCTGCGGCTCAAGCCGGATCCGCGCCCCGTTGGCGCCGCCGCGCTTGTCGGTGGAACGGAAGCTCGCGGCCGAGGCCCAGGCGGTGGAGACGAGCTGGGCGGTGGTGAGGCCGGACTCCAGGACCTTCGCCTTGAGGGCGGCCACATCGGCGTCGCCCACGAGGCCCTGGTCGACGGCCGGCACCGGGTCCTGCCACAGCTGGGCCTCCGGGACCCACGGCCCGAGGAAGCGGCTGACCGGGCCCATGTCGCGGTGCAGCAGCTTGTACCACGCCTTGGCGAACGCCAGCGCGAACTCGTCCGGGTCCTCCAGGAAGCGGCGCGAGATCTTCTCGTACGCCGGGTCGACGCGCAGCGACAGGTCGGTCGTGAGCATCGTCGGCTTGTGCTTCCTCGCCGGGTCGTGGGCGTCCGGGATGATCGCCTCGGCGTCCTTCGCGACCCACTGCTTCGCGCCGCCGGGGCTGGTGGTCAGCTCCCATTCGTAGCCGAACAGGATCTCGAAGAAGCGGTTGCTCCACTGCGTGGGCCGGTCGGTCCACGTCACCTCGAGACCGCTGGTGATCGCGTCCCCGCCCTTGCCGCTGCCGTGGGTGCTCAGCCAGCCCAGGCCCTGCGCCTCCAGCGGGGCGGCCTCGGGCTCGGGGCCCACGTGGTCGTCGGCGACGCCCGCGCCGTGCGTCTTGCCGAAGGTGTGGCCACCGGCGATGAGGGCGACGGTCTCCTCGTCGTTCATCGCCATCCGGGCGAAGGTCTCGCGAATGAAGTGCGCCGCCGCGGCCGGGTCCGCGTTGCCGCGGGGGCCCTCCGGGTTGACGTAGATGAGACCCATCTCGGTCGCACCGACGCCGGGCGTCATCTCTTTCTCGGAGGCGTAGCGCTCGTCACCGAGCCAGGTGTCCTCCGGGCCCCAGAAGATCTCCTCGGGCTCCCAGACGTCCTGGCGGCCGAAGCCGAAGCCGAAGGTCCTGAAGCCCATCGACTCCAGGGCCACGTTGCCGGCGAGCACGAGCAGGTCGGCCCACGAGACCTTCTGGCCGTACTTCTGCTTGACCGGCCAGAGCAGCCGGCGGGCCTTGTCGAGGTTGGCGTTGTCCGGCCAGCTGTTGAGCGGGGCGAACCGCTGGCCGCCGTCACCGGCGCCGCCACGACCGTCCTCGATGCGGTAGGTGCCCGCCGCGTGCCAGCTCATCCGGATCATCAGGCCGCCGTAGTGGCCGAAGTCGGCCGGCCACCAGTCCTGGGAGGTGGTGAGGACGTCGACGATGTCCCGCTTGAGGGCTTCGACGTCGAGCTTGGCGAACTCCCGGGCGTAGCTGAAGTCGGCCCCCAGCGGGTTACCCTTGGGCGACTGGGTGTGCAACACCGACAGGTCGAGCTGGTTGGGCCACCAGTCCCGGTTGGTGCGGGGACGACCGCCCGTCCTCGGCGTCGGCGAGTCGATCGCCGGGTTCTCGCTCTCGCTGCCCTGCGCGGTCACGGAGTCGTGCGCGACCGGGCAGCCGGCCGCCTCCTTCTTGTCCACGCCCTGCGCGCTGACGGGCGCGTTGTCCTGGGTGTCGCTCATCGGTTTCCTTCCGGACTGGCTGATCGCTGGGAGGTGCGTTCGGTTCGCGGGGAGGTGCGTTCGGCCGCACAGCCGGGGCAGGTGCCCCAGTAGACGACCTCCGCCTCGTCGACGGCGAAGCCGTGATCGTCGGAGGCGGTGAGGCAGGGAGCATGGCCGACGGCGCAGTCGACGTCGACGATCGCGCCGCAGGAGCGGCACACGACGTGGTGGTGGTTGTCCCCCACCCGGCACTCGTACCGGGCGGTCGCGCCGGCGGGCTGGATGCGCCGCACCAGGCCGGCATCGGTGAGCGCCCGGAGCACGTCGTAGACCGCCTGGTGGGAGACCGTGGGCTGGTCCGCCCGGACCAGGGCGATCACGGTGTCGGTGTCGACGTGCGGGTGGTCGCGCAGCGCGGCGAGCACCGCCAACCGGGGCCGGGTCACGCGCAACGAGACCGCCCGGAGCTGGGTCTCGAAGTCGGGCGTCACCCCCCGAACCTAGCCCACTCTTCTGGAATCAATCAAGTTTTCCGCAAACTCAACCCGCATAATTCGCCGCAGATCCATCCGCCGGCCACTCGCCCCGCCTCGACGCGCCCGGCGGCGTCGCCACTGCGGGAGCCGCCGTCGTGGATGTCGACGGCCCGGCTCACCGACCGCCGATGCCGTGCTGGCTGGCCAGGTGCCGGACGTAGACGAGCACCCCGGCCAAGAGCCCGATGTCGTCCAGGTAGATCGGATCCGGCAGCACGTCCAGCGGGCTCAGGGCGTAGATCACGCCGGTCCAGAAGGCGATCTTTCCCCTGACCGGCATCAGGTCGTTCCGGATCAGCGATCCGATCCGGACCAGCTTCACGAACAGCACTATCGACACGACCAGCAAGGTGATCAACGTGATCGCCAGCGCGATCAGCAGCAGCGCCATCGACGTCCGCACAGTCCCTCTCCCCTCGTGGGCTCTGTGACCATCCGATCCGACGCCCGGCTTCCCGCGAAAGGCACGCCATGCTGCGATTCCGCTTCCGGGCCGCTTCCGGTGGCCGGCGTGCCGGGTGCCGGATGCCGGGTGCCGGGTGCCCCGGAGCGTCCGCCCACGGACGGCGTCGACCGCCCCCGGCCGCCGAGCGGTCCTGCGCCGACCGGGCCCGGCGCTGCCGGCTCAGCCCGACGTGGCGCCCAGGTGGATGAAGCCCGACCAGGCGAACGGCTTGGCCCAGCGCGGTCGCATGCTCAGCTCGCGCAGCTTCGGGGGCATGGTGCTGGGGGCGAGACGGTCAGGGTCCAGCATCCACAGCTGGGTGGCCCGCAGCGCGGCGGCCGGGGGCAGTCCCCGGTCGCGGAGAAAGTGATGGATCATGAACATGGCGAGCGAGGTGGCGTCGTCGTAGACGGCCCAGAGGCTGCCGACCACCGACCGTGCGCCAGCCACCAGGAAGGCGGTGGCCAGGCTGAACGCCTCGTCGTAGTCGGCACCGGTGAGGCCGGTCTCGCAGGCGGCGAGCAGCACAACGTCGACCAGAGCCGTCCGGTCCCGGCCGAGATCGAGCAGTTGTCCCGCGGTGAGGTGCTCGCCGCCGGCCAACTGGAGCCGCGACTCCCACGGCCGTTCCGCCTCGACCGTGCCGTGACAGCCCAGGTGCAGCAGACGCCGCTGCCCGTCCGCCGGTCGGACCAGCCAGTCCCGCAGGCGGGCGACGGAGGCGTCCGGCCCCACGTGCAGCGGCAGACCCGGGTAGAAGGCGTCCCGGACGGCCCTTGCCTCCCCGCCGACGCCCTGGTCTCCACCCGGATCGCCGATCATCAGGGCATCGGGGACCCGACGGTGGTGACCACCGGTGATCGTCTCCGCGCCCTGGCACAGCAGGCGGGCCGAGGGGACGTAGGAGATCTCCAGATCCTGCACCGCGTAGTGCGGCACGCCCCGTTCGAAGCGGCGGGCGGCGTGCCAGGGCACCACCGCGAGCGGGCCCATCGGCACCAGACCGATCCGGGGCACCGGTCCGCCCCGCTGCCGGCGCAGGTGTCGCATCAGCGGGTCTATGGCGGCCCGCCACGCCCAGTCGCAGAGCAGCTCCAGGTGGTCCCGCCAACGGAGGGCCGCCTCGGCGCTTCGCTCCTCCGGTGCGCTCTGGCGTTCCGTCAGCGCTCGCAGATAGTCCCGCAGTTCCCCGGCACCGCTGCCCAGTTCCGCGCTGCGCAGCACCGTGACCGCGCCTTCCGCCGGCACCAGCACCATCAGCCCGGCCTGCCGGTCCTGCGCGGGGACGAGGTAGACCAGCAGGTCGAGCCGCTGCGCGCGCAGAGCAGCGCGGATCTCCGTCAGGGAAGGCGGGTCGAGCAGGGCCACGGCGGCGCCGGTCGCGGCGCCCGACCGGCGGGAACTGGCCACAGCCTCGCTCCCCGCCGGCTGCTGACCCGGCTCGATGCCGGTCAACACCCGTAGCACCTGGTGTCTCAGGTCGTCCGGAACGATCCCCGCGTCCAGCGCGCCCGCACCCACGACAGCGGCTGCCGCGTCGGTCGCCCGGTCCGCCTCGCCCCATCGCCGGGCCAGGTCGGTCCGGCCGGCCGCCCGCAGCATCGCCGGCACCGACCGCGCGGCGGTGCTGGCGTAGAGCACCAGACCTCGCCCGGCGTCCAGGGCCCGGACCGCGTCGTCGAGGGCGCCGTCGTGGACGCACTGCACCGCCGTGTACACCGCCTCCGCGGCAGCCCGCGCCGCGGCGGTGACGGCATGCTCGGTCCGCGACTGCAACAGGGTCTGCCAGGCGTACCCGCGCAGCACGGCCAGTCCCAGCTCCCGGGCCCGGCGTCGGTCCGCGTCGACCCCCCGGGAGCGCAGGCGCAACGCCTCGGCCAGCCGCCGGACGACGCCCGGCCAGCGGGCGGCGTACGGCCCGCCGACGACGGTGAGCGCCCGCTCGCTCTGGCGCACCGCTTCGGCGGCGTCGGCGCGACGCCGGGTGAGCCGGGCAAGGTCCAGCCGTATCTCGGCGAGAACCTCCACGGCCGGTTCGATCACCGCGGTGCCGGCGGTCGGTTGGTCGAGCAGCCGCTCCAGCTCGACGGCCAACTGCCGCAACGTGTCGGGGTCGTTGCGGTTGGCCATCCAGCGGCCGGCCAGCGACGAGAGGATCATCGCCTGGCCGAGTAGCGGCACGTCGAGTGCCGAGTACGGGCTGGCGGCCCCAGCTGGTCCCGGGCCGGCGACCGCCGGATCGGTGCCGACCGGCCGCGGCAGGCCGCCGCGTGCCGCCGACCCGCCCGGGTCCGAGGCGGCCCGCACCCCGTATGCGGGCAGCAACGACTCGAACATGTCGACCAACAACCGGATCAGTTCGTCGGCGGGATTCTGCTCCGCTAACCGCCGGACGTCGTCCAGGATCCGGCGGGCCGACTCGGGGCTCCGGCTCTGGTTGGCCCGGCGCGCGTCCGGCAGCATGGCACCCAGTTGACTGACGACCGGGTCGGCGCTGTCGGCCAGCGCCGCCTCGGCCCGGTGCAGCGCCGCCAGGTCGCCGGAGCGGTGGGCGTCCAGGAGGACCAGAAGCGGCAGCAGCTGTCCCGCCAGGCCGGAGAGATCCCGCCCGAGCTCGGCGGATCCGCCGGTGGCACCAGCCCGCACCAGACGGTCCAGATCGTCCGCGCCAGCGTACGGATCAGGATCGCCGGGGACGACGCCCATCGCATCGAGCAACCGCTGACCGGTAGCCAGGCCGAGCTGGGCGGTCCCCGGCAGACCCTTCGCCCGGCGGCCCTGCTCGTACAACTGCCGCCAGACCGACGGCGCGAACGGCGGACGCCCCGCGGACCAGGCCGGGAGGGCCGCCAGCGCCAGCACGGCGGCCAGCCAGTCGCGCGGATCGGACGGCTCGGCCGCCAGCCATGCCCGGTACGCCTCGGTGACCGCTTCCGGCCGGGCCCGCAGCAGCGTCTGCCAGTCGGGGCCCGAGAGCATGAGGGTGAGCCGCCAGAAGTGCAGCTCCAGGACGACCTGCGGCTCGACCCCGGCACCGGCCAGCCCGGCACCGGCCAGCCGGATACCGGCCTCCCGCAGCTCCGGTCGGCCGGTGCGGCCGTGGCGTTCGCCGCAGAGCTGGGCCATGAGCTGGGCGTACCGCACCCGTTCGGCCGGCTCGACCAGCATCAGGGCCCGGTCGACCGCAGCCAACAGCGTGGGGCCCTGCGGCGGAGCGCCGATCAGCACCAGCGCCCAGGCCAGCCGCGCAGCACCGAGGGCGACCACCGGCTCCGGTGGCAGGGACCAGACCGGGCCGGCCAGCAGCTCCACCGCCGGGCGCAGATCCTCCGGCCGGTCGCTCTCGGCCAGGACGAGCCCGAGGTGAAGGGCGGCGGTGTCCCGTTCGGGTCCGGCGGGCAGAGCGGCGCAGGCGCTGCGGTATCCGAGCAGCTCCGCGCGGAGCGCTGCGGCCTCGGTGGCGTTGTCGTCGGCCAGGGCGACGTAGCGGTGGAACAGGTCGACCACGCCGGCCAGGAGGGTGGGCCCGTCCTGAGCCGGGCCGGTCGCGCCCGAGCCGGTGGTGTCGCCGGGCGGTGGGGAGTCTTCGCTTGCTGTGGTGCCCAGCTCGATGCCGAGCGGGACGCCGGGGTCATATCCGGTCACGGCGTGCCCGCCGACGTGTCGGCGGACTGCACCACCTCGACGGCGAGCCAGGCGGTGAGCGCCACCAGGGCGAGCAGGGTGAGGACCTGGACGACGATGAGCACGGCCCGGCCGGCCCGGTAACCGGGTGGGATCGGTTCGGTGGACATGTCAGCTCCTGTGGTTGGTGCGGGTCGACCCTTGGTCGTCAGAGGCCGGGCCCGCGATGGTTTCCGTCAGGTCAGAGCGATCCGTTCCCGGCTCAGCAGCCAGCCGATCGGAGCCAGTGCTCCCTGCCGGCCCGTGTCCTTCCCGTTGATGCAGAAGTAGCGGACCTCGGCGAAGTCCCGTTCTGCGGTGAGCAGCAGGTTCTCCATCTGCCGGTCGACCAGCCAGCGGCGCACCGCGGCCGGGTCGTCGTGGCCCGGTTCGATGCCGGCACCGACCGGCAGCTTGGCCAACAGGTCGCCCTTGGTGAGCACGAACGCAATCCGCTGGCGCTCGGTGGCCACCCCGTAACGACGCAGTCGGTTGACCGTGCTGTTGTAGGAGTCCTCGGCATCGTGCTGGGACGCGTTGGCCTGCCGCTCGGTCTCCGGGAAGGAGGACAGTTGCTCGCCGACCTCCGGGATGGCGAACGGGTCGAGGACGAAGACCAGCGTGCGGGCGAAGTCCAGATAGCCGTACGCGGCGTTCCTGGTCGGGTCGGTCAGGTTCTCGCCCGCCGCGTCGAAGAGATGCAGCAGCGCGTCCCGTCCCCGGTGGCGCAGGAGCAGGGTGGTGGCGAAGGGCACCCAGTCGGTACTGGTCTTGTGCACTGCGGCCGTCCCGTTGACGATCTGGACGCTCTGTCGGTAGGTCCGCTCGCTGTCGCGATCGGCCAGTTCGACCACGGTGTCCCGGGTGCCGGAGAGCGCGGTGAGCCCGACCAGGGTGCTCGTCAACAGTTGGGTCTTGCCCGAGGAGGTGGCGCCGAAGACCGGGATCCGGACGTCGGTGATCGCCGCCGCCCCCCGGTGCAGCGGATGGCCGCAGAGCTGGCAGAGGGCCGTCAGCTGCTGGCTGGCCCGCCCCCGGGTGACCGGTAGCACGGTGCCGCAGTCGCAGGTGCGCCGCAGCAGTCCGAGCCGGCCGGGGCGCAGCGCTCGGTGCAGGTTGCCGCCCTGCGGATGCGTTCCGGGGCAACGGTAGGCCGGCAGCCGGGACACGTGGTAGCAGGCCGGGCAACTGGCGGCGGCGCGCAGCCGCAGCTGCCGAAGCCGCTCGTAGAGCCGCAGCAGCCCGGTGGTCACCACGCCGAGCAGCAGCATGACCGCGGTGGCGAGCAGGTTGACCGTCACGGCCAGCACCACCCCGAGCGTCATGCCGATCCCGATCCCGATCGCGCCGAAGATCGCGAAGAGGGGCCAGAGCAGCAGCAGCTTCTTGCGGTTGCGGACGTCGAGGCGTCGCCCGGTGAAGCGCATCAGCGGCAGCAGGTCCCGGACGACCCAGCGGATCGCCTCCCACTGGTCGATGAACACCTGGCCGACCCAGTAGCTGGGCCAGGCCGGGTCGACGGTGAGGTACGGCCTGCGCTGCCGACGCCGGGCGGAGCGGGCCGCCTCCCGATCCGGGGTGAAGATCGGCACTGGGCGTCGTCCCGCGAGCAACGTGATCGTGCGGATGATCGCCCAGCCGGCCCCGCCGGCCATCAGCACGGGTACGGCCACGGCGGTGAACTGGGACAGGGCGAGGAAGAGCAACGGTAGGCAGAAGAGCAGATAGACGCCGATCGCCGCGAGGATCATCAACCACTTGACGGTCTCCCCGTCGAGGAGCGGACGGCGGTAGAAGGGGTCATAGGGGTCGTGGTGGTAGCCCATCGGTCACCCTTTCCGATGCCAGAGTCGGGACAGCAGGCCCGGTTTGCGGGCGTCGGCGACCAACTGCTTCCACCGGCTGGTCAGCCGGTGGCGGCGCAGCCCCGTCACGAGTTCTTCGGCGGCGGCCAACGGCCGCTCCTCGGCCCTACCCAGCCAGCGCCGGACGCCCCGGGCCAACTGGAGCCGGAGATCGGGCTCCAGCTCGGGCAGCGCACCGGAGTCGGCAGCCAGCGCGAAGGCGACCGCCACGTGCCACGGCTCCCCGGGCCGGCGGACCAGGGCGAGCAGGCGCTGCGCGTAGGCCGCGGTCAACTCCGGCAGTGCCGTCAGGTGCTCCAGCACCCCGGCCGGGTGGCGGTTCGTCAGCAACGCGGAGAGCAGTTCGGTGTCGTGGGCACGGACCACGGCGCGGGGTAACGCGGCCAGTCGGGACCGCAGCCGCACGTCGGATCCGCGTGCTCGGGCCAGGGCAGCCGCCAGCTCGTCGACGGCCTGTTCGGCCTTCAACAGCTCGGCCAGCTTCGGATCCGGCGGCAACAGGCCTCGGCGCAGCAGCCGCTGCGCCAGCGCCAGTTCCTCGGTCGGCAGTCGTTGGGCGGTCAGCAGGCTCTCGCGCAGCCCGGCGACCGCCTCGGCCGGCAGCACGGTGCCTGGCGGCGCCTTGCGCGCCAGCAGCGCCAGTTCGTGCGGGTCCGCCGTCGCCCGCCGGAACAGTATCCGGGCCAGCCGTTCGACGGTGCCCGGTCCCCGATCTGCCGCGCCCCGGAGGAAGTGGTCGACCAGTTCGTGCCGCTGCGCCGCTGGCATGTGCCGGACGGCGGCGGTCACCACCGCCTCGTCCAGCCGGGTCTCGATCGCCGTCAACCTGGGTTCCAGCGTCCGCCACCAGGCGTCGCCGATCGCGTCGGCCCGGTCCGGGTCGCGCTCCACCCGATCGCGCAACACGTCGTTGCGAAGGTCCACCAGGAGCTCCCCGTCCGGCCAGCCGCCCGGGTCGTACCCGTGTTCGGGGTGCTCGGCCCAGTCGACGGCGAAGGCGTGGGCTGCCTGGCGAATCTCCGGCAACGGCACGGCGAGGCCGCAGCGTCGAGCCGCGCGCAACAACGCCTCGAAGGCCGTCGGGTCGGCCCGGCTCAGCTCCTCGGTCAGCAGCCGCTGGGCCGTTTTCTGATGTGCGCCGGTCCAGACCCGCGGCGGCAGCGGGTCGAGCTGGCCGCCGGGCACCTGCCCGGTGTCGACGGCCCGGCGCAGCTCGGCGGCGACCAGGGCCTGCCGGACGGCGGCGACCCGGTCGGCGGCCCACACCGGGCTGCCCGGGTCGGCCCGGTTCCCGGTGTGGGCGGTCTCGTCGAGCAGGACCAGCGCCTCCGCCGGCCAGCGGGTCACCTCGGCGGTGAGGGTGTCCAGCACCGGGCCGCCGTAGTCGCGTACCTGCCGGGTCGGGCCGCCGCGCAGCCAGCGGACCAGCGGTTCGGCCTCCTGCGGGGTCGGCGGCTGTCCCAGCACCGCCACGGCGGCGACCGCGGTGGCCTGCTCGGGCGGCAGCCCCGAGGCGGCGGCGGCCTCGACGGCGTCGACCACGTCGTACGGGTCCGCGGTGAGGAAGAGGTCGGCCCAGCGGCGGGCCGTCGGAGTCGCGTCGACCGGGGTACGGGTGTCGCGGGTCAGGTCCACCACCACGAAACCCTGGTCGTTGCCGACGGCGGGGTAGGGGTTCTCCCACTCCGGATGCACGGCGAGCACCGGTTGGTTGGCGTGCATCGGTCGGGTGGTGAAGACCTTGAAGCCGATCGTCAGCGCCACCCGCTGCGGCAGCAGCAGGGTGGCGGCCGTGATCCAGCCCAGCACCAGCGCCGGATCGGGGCAGACGAAGAGCACCCGGGCGGCGTCGGGTCGGTCGAGCCGGCCCAGGACGGTGACCAGGTCGGCGAGCAGGTCGCGCCCGCCGGGGGTGGCGCGGACCAGGTCCCGGACCCGGGCGGCGTCCAGCGGCCCCGGCTCCCAGTCGTCGCCAGGTGGCGCGCAGCTCGTGGTGGGGGCCGGCTGCCGGGTCCAGCAGGAGGCGCCGAACAGTTGGGCGGGACGTACCGGCCCGTAGGCGTCCGGGTCCGTCGTGAGCAGGGCGTGGGTGAGCTGGTTACCCTCCCGGTTCCCGTTGGCCTCCCGGCCGAGATAGCACCCGGCTGCCGTGGCGTAGCGGTGGCCGTCGTGCACGTGGGACAGGGACGGCGGGTACCGGTCGGCGGGGCGACGTTCCCCCATCCAGTTCGTCGGGGCCTCGTAGAGCAGGTTTCCCTCGACCAGGGCCATGTCCTGCTGGTCGGCTCCGGGGGAGCGGGCCTGGAACTGGAGTCCGGCGGTGCCCTGCAATCCCTGGCCGGGACGGCAGTCGGTGTAGACGAGGGCCTCGAAGCCGCTCTCCGGCGGCGGGGGGTCGGGGGTCATCGACGCCTCGCCTCGGGGCGGACCACGCCGAAGCGGCTCAGCAGCCACAGCAGCGGCTCGGCCACCCGGAAGGGGCGCACCCCGCCCGGGTCCACCTTCTGGTTGGCGTAGTCCGGCGGGGCGCCGAGCGCCGAGACCACGAAGTAGCGGAAGTTGGTGTAGTTGGTGCTCAGGTGGCTGTCGATCTCGTCCCCGCCGAACTCGTGCAGCAGCGCCCGGACCTGCTCGTGCGTGTCCCGGCCGGCGGTCTCGTCGTAGTGGGCGGTGGACTCGTCCGGGGCCTCGAAGAGCCGGTTGTCGCCGCCGAGCACGTCGAAGAACGCATCGATCTTGGCGAATGCCACCGCCACCGGCAGGCGGATCGGCTTGTCGCCGGGGATGCGCCGGCTCTCCCGCAGCGTGTCGGTCACGTTGCCGAGCACGGTGATGGCCGGTTCCCGGGTCCCTTCCTGGTCGTCGGGCGCGGTGATCCGGTCTGCCGCCTGCGGCAGGGTGAACGGGTCCAGGAGCACGATCAGCGCGTCGGCGGCGTCGAGGTACTTCAGGGTCCGGGACCGGCCCTGGCTGCTCAGGTCCTCACCGGCGGTGTCGTAGAAGGAGAGGTACGTGGTGCGGAAGCGCAGCCCGGTCAGGGTCCGCCGGCCTGCCTGCCGCCACTCGAAGACCAACGCCTCCTGCCGGCCGTCGCTGCCCGCCGAAGCGGTCTGCGCGAACAGCTGCCCCCGCTGGTAGACCTGGTTGACGTTCTTCTCCAGCCAGCGCAGCGGGGACTCGGCACCGCCCTGGGCGTCACCGGTGAACCGCACGTCGGCGTGGAAACGGCGGCGCAGCGTGGTGCGTAGCTCGTTGGCGAGCACGGTCAGGTAGACCGTCTTGCCGGTGTTCTTCGCCCCGATCATCGCGATCAGCGGGCTGCGGGACCGGTCGAAGCCGACCGGGAGCGGGGTGTGGCAGCGGGGGCAGACCCGGATGCCGGTCAGCGATCCGCAACCCGGGCAGCTGGCCTGGCGGGGGAAGACCGGCCGCACCCGGTGCCAGCCGGGGCGGAAGGACGGACGGACGATCCCCTTGAACCCGGTCCCGCTCTCCCGCGCCTCGTCACGGATGGCCGGACAGCCGGGGCGGTTCACCGAGCCACGGCCGTTGCACTGGTACCAGAACCGTTTGGCGGGGATCCGGTGGTAGCAGTAGGGGCAGGAGGTCTTCCGGCGCATCACGTCACACCTTCAACTGGTCGACCGGCGGGTCCCGCAGGACCGCGCCGGAGGGGGGATCGACGAAACACCTGATCCAGTACGGACGGGACAGCTCCCTGGGCAGGTCGAACTCGAACCGCCGGGTCTGCCCGGCCCCGAACTCCACATCGGAGACGCGCAGCAGTTCGCGGCCCTGGTCGGGCCGCACCGGCAGCACCGGACCGGCCCGCGCCACCACCACCAGGTGCGCCACGGCGCAGTCCCGCTCGGCGGTGACCGCGAGCGCCCGCCGCGGGGAGAACCGGTTGCGCAGCCCCGCCAGCCGCTCGACGGTGTACGCGAGCCGGCCGGGACGGCCCGGCACGTCGCAGCAGACCGCCGGGGACCGGGACTGTCCGGCCGGACCCACCGCGATGCCGACCACGGCGACCCGTCCGGGTCGATCGTCGGCGGTCAGCCGGCAACCCTTCTCGTGCAGGTAGCGGCTCCTGCTGACCTGGAACACCTCGTCCGGGGAGCCGTCGCGGGCGTGGGTCACCTCGGCCAGGCTCACCGCGTCCGGCCACACCCAAGAGATGCTCACCTGGTCGCCGGCACGCTGCGCACGCAGCCGCTCCACCGGCGCGGCCGTACCCTGGGTCACCGGCCGGCCGGCGAGCACCCCCTCCCCGCCGACGGCCAACGGCAGGTAGACGTGGAAGCCCTGGGGCACGTCGGCCTCCAGCACGCACCGTCCGTCGGCCTCGGTGGGAGCTCCGGTGACCTCGGCGCCGTATCCGTCGAGCGCCGGCTCGTGCACCGTGGCCCCGACCGGCCACGGTGGCGGGGTGCCGGCCCGGCGGATGCGGACCTGTATGCCGGGTTGGGACAGCCAGGAGATCCGGACCCGGACCCGGTTCCCGATCACCCGGACCGGTTCGACGGCGAGCGACTCGACCGGGCGGGCCCGGGGACGCGGTGCCGCGGTGACCACCACCATCGCTGAGGTGACCTGCTGGCCGGCCGGCCCCCGGTAGACCGCGACCAGGCTGTAGTGGTAGTCCCGGCCCTGTTGGACCGCGGCGTCGGTCAGCCCGGTCAGCTCGGCGCGGATGGGCGTGCCGTCGTCCGGGGAGCCGGGGCGTCGGGACTCGGTCCGCCGCACCCGCACCGCCACCGTCGCCGGGTGCGGACGCCAGGTGAGGGTGACCTGTTGCTGGGTCGCGAGCACCGTCACCTCCCCCACCGGTGGGGTGAGGACGGCGGTCGCGGTCACCGCCCGGGACCAGGCGCCCGACTCGCTCGCGGCGAAGACGGCGTAGCCGCAGCGGGTGCCGACCGGCGGCTCCGGGTCCGCCGCCGTCGGCTCGGTGGTTTCGGCGACCAGCGTTCCCGCCTGCGGGGTCTCGGGCGGGCTACCGTCGCCGCGGACCACCCGATAGCGCAGATCGGTGCGCTCGGTGGCCGGCCGTGCCCAGCTCAGCACAGTCGGCGCGCCCGGCCGCACCCGCAGGTCCTGCGGTGGCGGTGGCCGCAGCCGGCGCAGCCGGGAGTCGAGGGCGTCGTCGTCGGTGGCGGCGGCCAGCGCCTGCCGCAGGAGTTGCTCCGCCGCCTCCTCCCGGTCGGCGGCCAGCGCCTGGTCCACCTGATCCAGCAACTCGACGACCCGCTGTTCGGCGGCGGCGATCTCCCGGCGCAGCGTCTCCCGGTCCGCGTGCTCGGCCGGCACGGCGGCCAGCCGCTGCGCGGCGGTCCGCAGCTCACCCCGGCCGAGCAGCTCCCGTACCTGGTCGGCCGGGGTGGCCGCAGCGGCGACGGTGGCGGGCATGCTCAGCACCAGCAGCTCGGCGTCCTCCGGGGTCAGACCGAGATCGACGGCGGCGCGTACCAGCAGCCGGTCCGCCAGCCCGGCGGCCCGCCCCTGCCGCAGCTGCTCGGCCGCCTGGAACAGCGCGATGCTCGCCAGCGCGATGCCACGATCGGCGGCGGTGCGGAGCGCGACCAGCGCCGCCTTGCGGGCCCGCACCACCGGCGAGTCGGCGGCGGCGTTCTCGGCGACGCTGCGGGCCCGCACCACCTCGGCTGTCAGCGCCAGTTCGGGTCGGCCGGGCACGGCGAAGCCGGCGCAGAGCCGGAACGGCTGCCGCAGGTCGGGATGGAGCAGGTGCACGATGGTCTGCGCCCCGGCGATGCCCAGGTTCTCGGTGAGGGTGCGGTAGGCGGTCCGCTCCATCCCGCTGTCGGCGGGCAGTTCCACCGGCTCGACCACGACCAGCTTGGCCTGGCGGACCGCCTGGTCGAGCTGGTCGCGGTCGAACGTGGCCTGATGATGGGCGACGATGGCGGCGAGCTGCCCCGGGGTGACCCGGCCGGAGCCGCCGTAGGAATCGCGCAGGTCACGGACCAGCCCGTCGAGGGCGCCCCGGGCGCGCTGCCGGTACGCCGTCGCCTGCTGTTCCCACCAGGCCGGGTCGAGCATGGCGCTGCCGGCCGTGCGCTTGAGCTCCTCGTCGGCGGCGAGCAACCGCTTGCACACCCCGGTCGCCGCCTGCGCGGCCGGCCCACTGGCCTTCTGGTTCCAGTAGGTGCGCACCTTTCGCAGCCGCTGTTCGAGGGCCGCCCGGTCCATCCCCGGCTCGACGGCGTAGCGCACCCGAAGGTCACCGTCGGGCAGCCGGCCCCGGCGCCCGCGCAACGGGCCGATCACCTCCCGGTCGTACCGGGCGGGGTCGAATTCCATCGACTCAGGACCTCACCGAGATCGCCGACACCTTCGCCCGCAGTTGGGGGATCTCCTCCTCGGACAGGACGCTGACCCGGACGGCGATGGTCAGGTCCTTGCCGGAGGTGGGCTCGACGGCGTGCACGGTGAGCAGGCCGTTGTCGTCCACGGTCATGCTGATGTTGATCGCAGCGCCCTGCGGCATCGGCGGCAGCCCGGTGATGGTGCCCGCGCCACGGTCCACCGCCTTGTTGGCGAACAGCTCGGCGCTCTCCACCGTGCCGGCCTGTTCGTAGACCTCGATCTTCAGTTCCTGCTGGTTCTCCACCACGGTGCCGGCCACCAGGGGGTGCGGCCCGGAGGGCAGCGGGTCGTCGGCGTGCACTAGGTGCTCGACGTAGGAGGCGGCCTCGGTGTCCTCCTCCCAGCCGGGCTTGCTGGTGTCGACCAGCTTCACCCCGAACGCCTTGGGCAGCACGGTGGTGATCCGCTTGCGGGAGACCTCGGCGATGGACTCGGCGCTGAGCCCGGTCAGGTTGGCCAGTTCGTTGACCCGCTCGGCCCGTTCCTCGGCGGTCGGGGCGGACTCGGCCGCCGGGTCGGCCGACTGCCAGACCGCGCGGCTGAGCGCGTAGCGGGCCGCACCCTTGGCCACCGCCAGGTCCGGGTCGTGCAGTTGCGGACGCCAGCCGTAGGTCTCGGCGAGCCGGGCCGTCACGGCGGGCATCTTGGTCGAGCCACCGACCAGCAGCACCTCGTCGACGAGCTGTCGCGGATCGCCGCCGAGCTTGTCGCGGAGCTTGTCCAGCGTACGGTCGGTGATCGCGATCGTGTTGTCCAGCAGGTCCCGGGTGATCTCCTCGAAGGTCTGCCGGGTAATGGTGATCATCGCCGAGGCGCCGGCGAAGCGCAGCGGGACGGTTCGCGAGGTGGCCTGGGAAAGCTGCCGCTTGACCTGCTCGGCGGTGAGGTAGAGGTCCTGCATGAACTGGGCGTCCTCGGCCGGTTCCTCGGTCGGCCCGGCCGCGGCGACGAACTCCTGGAGCAGGTGCTGGGCCAGGCGGTCGTCCCAGTCGGCACCGCCGAGTTCCTGGTCACCGTCGGTGCAGATCACTTCCACGGCGTCCGCGCCGACCCGGATCACGGTGGTGTCGAAGGTGCCACCACCCAGGTCGTAGACGAGCACGGTCCGCTCGGCGGCGCCGTCCATCAGGTCGTACTGCAACGCGGCGGCCACCGGTTCCGGCACGATGCCGAGGACGTCCAGCCCGGCCAGCACCCCGGCGTTGCGGGTGGCGTCGCGTTCCAACATCCCGAAGTACGCCGGCACGGTGATCACCGCCTGTCGCACCTCACGCTGGGTGTACTCCTGGGCGTACTCGGCGAGTCGGCGCAGGATCAACGCGGAGATCGACTCGGGGGTGTGCGTCTCGCCGAAGAACTCCCACTGCCGTTCCCGGCCCATCTGGCGCTTGACCCGCTCGACGACGTGCTCGGGGTCGACCCGGGCCATGTTGCGCGCGTTCGCCCCGACCACCACGTTGTCGGCGCTTTCGAAGTAGACCACCGAGGGCATGGTGTCGCTCTCGGCGATGAGGTCCCGGATCACGGTCGGGCGGCCCGTCTCGTCGATGTAGGAGATCGCCGAGTAGGTGGTGCCCAGATCAATGCCAAAGTAGGTGAGCTGCTCAGTCATCTCTCTCCCCTTGTCCTCGAAGCCCTTCGTGCGGGCTGTTCGTTGGTCGACGTCAGTGCGTCGGGTCCACCGGGCCGGCCGGTGCCGGCGGCGTCGGGGTACGCACCGGCACCGGGGTGGCGGACCGGCGGCACACGACGACCGAGGCGGGCAGGAGCACCCGGTCCGAGACGACGTCCCGGTAGCCGTCGGCGACCGGCTCGGCCACCGTGCCGTCCTGTGCCGGATCGTCCGCGGGGACCACCCGGGCCACCCGATGGGTTCCCGGTTCGAAGGGGGCCCCGGCCGCTGCGCGCAGCACCCGGACCCCGGCGCGTTCCAGGGTCAGCTCGATGCTGTAGGCGAAGCTGCCCAGCAGCTCTGCCACGGTCGGCACCGCCAGGGGGGCACTCAGGGTGGCCGCCTGCCGCAGCAGGTCGTTGCGGAGGCTCTGCAGATCGGTGACGAGCGGCCGGGTCACCGACCGGTACTCGCCGGACCGTAGCCGTAGGTTCTCCTCGTGCAGCCGGTCGATGACCCGCTCCCGGGCCGCCGCCCGTTCGTTCTGTCGGGCGAGTTCGTGCTGGATCGCGGTGAGCGCCGCGCCGATCTCCCACAGCCGGTCCGCGGTGGCCTCGGCCGGCTCCCCGTCGGGCAGTTCCTCCTCCACCTCCTCCACCGACCGGATGTCCTCGTCGCCGCCGGCAGTCGCCTGGATGCCCGGCCTACCGCCGGCCGGTTCGTCCGCCGGGTCACTGCTGTCGTACGGGTCTCGCGTCATGGTCTCCACATCCGTCTCGGAGGCTTTCGTGGCCGGGTTGGCAGCCGGTCGGCGATCATTCCGTCGCGGACCGGCGGCCGGATTCGGCCCGTCGGCGCCGGTAGGCACGCCGGGTCGTCAGGGCGAATAACGTCGTCAGGAAGGCACCGGGCACCAACACGGCGCTCCACGCCCGGCCCATCGGCATGACGTTGGCGAGCCAGGCCAGCCCGACCCACAGGACGGTGGCGACCAGCGCGGCCAGGGCCAGGTACTCGACGAGTGTGGTGCCGCCCCGGCGGATCGAGGCCAGGCGGATGACGGCCAGGGGCAGGTAGAAGGCGACCGCCCCGAGGCCGACGACCACCGCCGGTTGGACCCGCGTCGGCAGCGGCACCTGATAGCGCAGGGCCTGGGTTGCGGTCAGCACCATCACGACCGCGCCGACGACTGCGGTCTGCACCAGGGTGTAGCGCTCCCGCCGGGCGGCCTCCCAACGCCGTACCGAGCGGTCGAGCAGCGCACCGATGCTGGTGGTACGCGCCAGCGTCGCCCGCAGGTAGGTGAGGTCGTCGTCGAGCTGTTGGTCGAACCAGGTGGTCAGTTCGTGGTCGTCGGCGAACGGGCCATCCCGGTGGGCGCCGGCCCCGGCCGATGACGGCACGAGCGTGGCCATGTTGGTGGCGGCTATCTGCACGGTGCGACGCAGGCCGCTCAGCTGGGCGACCGCGTCCAACAACCCCGCCTCGTCGGCGACCAGCCGGCCGAGCCGGCGGGCGTACCGGTCCCACTGCGCCGGATCGGGTCGGTCCTCCTCGGCGACCGCGTCCAGCAACGGCAGCAGCCGGGCCAGCCGCGCGTCGATCTGGTGTGGCAGCGACCGCGTCTGCCCGGCGGACCAGACCCGCAGTTCGTAGCGGACCATCGCCGTGTACAGCAGGTACCGGGTCAGCGACGCCGGTTCGGCCTGGCCGCTGCTCCAGACCCACGCGCTGAGCCGTTCCCCGGCGCCTTCCGGGGCGACGACCACGATCCGACGCAGCCGTCGATCGTCCGGCAACCGTGGCGCCTCCCAGACCACGAATCCTCCAGGCACGGCGGCCGCCCCCGGCGGTGGCCCGTCGGCACGCACCTGCGGTCGCCGGCCTGCCGAGCCTTCGACCGATCCGAACCGGTCCGGGGCGTCCAGTTCGGCGCGCAGCGACGCGTACGCCTGGGCGGTCGCGCGCCCGGAGCGCCAGCGGGATCGCCGGTGCTGGGCCAGGCGGAGCCGAACCTCGCCCAACACAGCCGGATGCTCCTCGCCCCGGGCCCTCGCCCAGTCGGCCTCCAGGGCCGGCCAGCTCGTCGCCTGCTCGGGTGCCAGCACGACCGAGAGGCAGAGCACGTCGTGCTGGCGGTGGGCGAACATCTGGTGGACACCCCCGCCGCCCCGCCGGGCCGCCGCGACCGGACCGTCACGCGGAGGTAGACCGTCGGCATCGCTCGGCAGGTCGGTCGACAGGCCGAGCGGGGTCGGCTCCACAATGGCCAACAACTCCTGGCAGCGCCGCCACACCTGGGCGAGATAGGTGTGCCCGTGCGGGTGGTGGGGCCCGGTGAGCGGAACGAAGACGTGTACCACCAGTTCGAGATCACTCAGTGGTGCGGGGCGCATCCACCCGACCCCCTTCGCCCTTGCCCCGGCCGCGCCACTGGTCCGCCCGGTGGATGAGGATGACGACCCGTTCGCGTAGCTGGTACGGTGCGGGCTGACTCGGCTGCGTGCCCAGCGGGGTGGCCCGCACGGCAAACGACGCTTCGATGAGGGCGGCATGCCGAGCGAGTTCGGTCAGGTCGCCACGGGACAGCGCCCGATCGGCAGCGATCACCAGCAACTCGATCCGCTGCCAACTGGCCATTGGTAGGAATTGTTTCAGCAGATCGGTCAACACCCCCTGGAGTTCGCATAGAATGTGCTCCTCGTCGCCCTCTCGACCCGCCACCACCGCGCACCTTTCCGGCCTGCCGACTCAGCCTTCCACCAGCAACATCAGCAGATCAGCAGCGTCGCTTCCGCAACAAGTGCCGGACTGCTGAAAGTCGGCTTACCGACCGCTTCCGGTTTGCTTCCGGTGAAGGCGTTTTCTACCGTGATGGCCTATCGAAAAATGGCCGGGGAGGGCGCGAATGGCAGTTCGGGTACGACTATTCGGGCGGACGACCGTCGAACTTGACGGCGTCGCCACGCCGCTTCCGCCCACTACCGCGACGGTGTTGATCCGGCTGTTGCTGGCCGGCGGCGAGCCGTTGACGGTGGACGAACTGTTCCGCGATGTCTGGGCGCCCCGAAGCGGACCGGTCGACAGAGCGGGCAAGATATTCGTACAAAAACGGATCCTCGAACTGCGAAAGCTCCTCGACCCGCTCCGCCCCGGTGAGCGGTCCGAGGTCCTGCGCACGGAGCGTGGCCGGACATCGGCCTACCGCCTGGTCATCGACCCGGACCAGGTCGACGTCTTCCGGTTCCGCCGGCTCGTCCACAGCTCGCACCACGCCGACCCGGCGACCGTGCTCGACACCCTCAACGACGCGCTCGCGCTCTGGTCCGGGCGTCCCCTCTTCGACGCGGAGAGCTACCCCTTCGCCCGGCGGACCATTCATCAGCTCAGGGAGGCCAGGGAGGCCGCCGAACGCGCCCTGCTGCGCGCCTACCGCGACGTCGGAATGTGGGACCGGGCGTTCGAGTTCGGACAGAGCCTGCTGGTCGAGCGCCCCGACGACGCCGAACTCGCCGAGCTGATGAACCGCATCCGGCGCGAGGCTCAGGCCCTGCCCCGCAACGTCGTCCAGCGGGTCTTCACGTCGCCCCGCACCACCGTACGGATCCTCACCGGTGACCTGTTCCGGCAGGAGGACGCGCATCTCGTGGTCGGTTTCAGCGACACCTTCGACACCTCGACCACCGACGACATCGTGATCAGCAGCGACAGCGTGCAGGGGCAGTTGCTGCGACGCGAGTACGGTGGTGACCGCGCCTGGCTGGATCGGGAGCTGCGGCGGGCACTCGCCGATGCGCCGAAGGTGACCACCGAGACCCGGGCGACCAAACGCCGGGGAAAGCTGATCCGCTATCCCGTCGGAACGGTGGCCGTGCTCCGCCAGCCCCGCCGACGGATCTTCGGCGTAGCGTACAGCCGGATGGGTAACGACCTGGTCGCCGAGTCGAGCCTCGCGGAGCTGCTCTCCAGCCTGGACCGGGTCTGGGACGCCGCCGAACGCCACGGGCAACTCGGCGTTCTCGCCATGCCGCTGATCGGCTCGGGGCTGGCCCGGCTCCCGCCGGTTGGCCGGGAGGAACTAATCAAGATCATTATGCGTTCCTATGTCGACCGGTCCCGGCAACGGCTGTTCTGCCCGGAGTTACGGATCGTGCTCCGGCCGGCCGATGTCAGCCAGGTCGACATCCTCGACGTGGCGGCTTTCCTCCGACAGATGTGAGCCCGCGCCCGGACGAGGCACCCGTCCGGGCTGCTGCCGCGCTCGCCCCGCGCGGCAGCAGCCCGGCGCGTCGCGCCCACCTGGGCGGCGTCGCGCGGCCCGGGTCACGACCGGACGTGCCGGGTGTACGCCTCCAGCCCGGCGAAGCGCCCGGAGGCCAGCCAGTCCGATCCTGTGTCGTCCACCGCGCAGCCCGCCTGCCGCAGCCTGGATGCGATCTTGCGCTGGCAGTCCGCGCTGTCGTTGAGCCGAATGAAGTTGAGCCCTCCGAGGTCGGCCACCGGTCGGGTTTCCCCCACCTGGATCACCAGGGTCCGGTCCGGATAGGTGGCCAACGCCATTCCCAGTTCCAGCAGCACGTTGGGGCGGGCTTGCAGGCCAGGCTGAGCCTCGGCGCCGGTGTCGGCGGGCAGTCTCAGATCCGGATGAAGGCTCACCTGGTCCTCGGGCGTCAGCAACACGACCGCCGCCTGCGCGTGGGCGACTCCCCAGCCGACCACGTCCCGCAGGTAGGGAGACGTGCTTCCGGTAGCGGTGACCAGCGGCTCCCACTCCATCGGACGCAGGTCCAGTGAGCGGAGAAAGTCGAACATCCGGTCGCGTACCTGATGGTCCCGGCCGTGCACGACGAAGACTCGGCGCGCCACCTCGAGTTCGGCGGCCGGGGGGACCGAAGCCGCGACGACCGGCGGCGTCGGTGGCCCGGACTCGGCCCGCAGCCCGACCGCGATCTCACCGACCCGGCGCGCCCGTTCGGCATCCGCGGTCAGATAGGCATCGTCGTCGGCGAGCTGCTCCGCGAACCAGCCCGCCAGCGCGAGATCGTCGGCGAACGGATCGTGCCCGTCGGCCCGCCCTCCGCCGAACCCGGGAACTCTGGTCATGTTCGCCGTTGCCACCTCCACCGTCCGGCGCATCTGCCGGAGCGCGGTGCTGGTCAACACCGCCTCCAACTCCTCGGACCGGACCGCCGTCAGCTCGGAGCGGGCCATGGCGCCGACCGACGCCGCGCCGCCTGCGGAATCCGGGAAGCCCAGCGTCCGCCGAAGCTCGCCGGCTGCGGCGGCCACCCCGTCCACCTGGTCGTGCGGGTGACGGTCCCGTCGCCACACCCGGAACTGATAGTGGATCTTGGTCGCGTGCAGCAGATAGCGGGCCAGCGGCGGAGTTCCCACCCCACCGTCGGACCAGAGCCAGGCGCTGAGTGAAGTCTGGGCCTGCTCGTCCGCGACGATCAGGAAGCGCCGCCGCACCCGCCCGTCCTCCCTCGGCGTCGTTTCCCAGACCACCAGCCCGTCGTCGACCAGCAGGCCGCTCGACCACCACCCAACGCCCTCACGCTCGGGCGGAAGATACGGCGCCAACTGACGGCCGAGCCGCTCGATGCCGGCCTCGCCCACCGGGACGGCTCCCGCGACGACCGCAGCGCAGAGCACCGCCTCGCCGAGCACCGTTCCGGACCGACCGGCACTCGCCAGATGCCAGCGCCGGTCCAGGTCAACCCACCAGAGCGCCGGATCATCCGCCGCCGTCGAATCGACGATGGCCCGCTCATCGGCGGCGACCACCCGCGGTGCCAGCGCCACCGACAGGTTGAGCACATCGTGGCAACGCCGCAGGATCGCCTGATAACCGCTGTCGGGCCGTTCCTGCGCGGCGAGTGCGGCCTCCCCGGGCACGCCGTGCCCAGCGGCCAGCTCCCCGGGCAGATGGGCCGGCAGGTTGGTGCCGTGAATCGGACCGGTCATCCCGAAGGACCGTCGGCAGGCAGCCCACAGCTCGCGCAACTCCTGGCCGGCGGCCTGGGCCTGCGGACCATCGGCCGGGAGGAAGCGGTGAATGACGAGATGCTGCTCAACGACGGGGTTGTCGGTCACCAGCGGCCCCTTCGGCACGGCCGCCGGCCTGCGGCGACAACTCGTGCACGAGGCGATTGAGTCGATCCCGTAGACGCGGCGGGACGGGTTGCGGCATCGACGCGCCTATCCGCGTGATTCGCACCTCCCCCGCAACTTCCAAAGTGTCGAGTACACGACGCAAAGCGGCGTTGTCCCCGTCAGCGAGGGCCTTCTCCAGGTCAGCGATTAGGCGGCCCACTTCCTGCCACTTCCCCTCGGTGAGCCGCCAGCCCTGCGCCTCCCGCAGCATCGAGATCAAATCTCTGATCATTCTTGGGCGGAGGCTCGCGGCGGACGCCTCCCGCTCTGGACCATCCATCACATCCCGATCCTAGTTCTCTCCCGCTCGGTCCAAAACGGGCAGTCTGGATCGGGAAATTCAATCGATGGAGCAGGGCGCGCTGCCGCAGTTGCACGCCGCCACCGCACCCGGCATGCGGAGCGGCCAGTTCTTCGGGCCGTCCCGGCTCTGGGAGACGTGGGGCCCGGTCACCGAGGCCCGGCTCGGCCACCAGGCCGCCGACCCGGCCGCCGGCAGACGGCTCTGGGCGGCGGCCGAGGAGCTGACCGGCGTCAGCTGTCTCTGAACCCGGCAGCCACTGCACTCCCCCGGAGGCCACCCGTCCCGTCCCGCTAGCGGCGGCTCCACTGCTGGTTGGTCTGGCCGGTGCAGGTCCACAGGACGAGCTTCGTGCCGTTGCCGGTGCCCACGTTGTACGGGTCGAGGCAGAGGCCGGACTGCACGCCGGTGATGGTGCCGTTGGCGTTGACGTTCCACTGCTGGTTCGCTCCGCCGTGGCAGTCGTAGATGGTGACCTGGGTGCCCGGGGAGGTGCCGTAGCCGGCGGCGTCGAGGCACTTGTTGCCGTAGACGGTCAGCGCCTTGCCGGAGGTGTAGGTCCACTGCTGGTTGGCGCCGCCGTGGCAGTCCCACAACTGCACCTGGGTGCCGTTCGTGGTGGTGGAGCCGGGGACGTCGACACACCGACCGGACAGGGTGCCCACGATCGCGGTGCCCTGGCCGCTGCCGCTGCCCGGGTCGCCGATGCTGCCGGGCACCGACTGCAACGCGCTGTACCAGCGGGCGGCCATCTTGTCGTAGCCGCCGGAGGTGGGGTGGATGCCGTCGATCAGGTCGGCGGTGGTGAGGGCGCTGTGCATGTCGACCAGGCGGACCCGTTTGCCGGCGTTCACCTTGCTCTGCACGATGCCGGGGATCGCCGCGTTGAAGGTGCGCACGGCCGCTTCCTGGTTGCTGTTGGACAACGGGATGAGCTGCGCGACGAACACGTCCGCGGTGGGCACCGTGTTGGTGATCTTGTCGATCAGGGTGGAGAGCCGGTTCGGGGCGGTGCTCACGTTGTAGTTCTGCAGGATGTCGTTGGTGCCGATGTGCAGCAGGACGGTCCGCGGCCGTTGCGTGTTCAGCCAGCCGACGATGTTCGCGTCGATCTGGTCGATGCGCCAGCCGGGATGCCCCTGGTGGTCGTGGTCACCCAGGCTGGCCGGCCCGTTGAACTGCGACCCGACGAAGTCGATGGTGTACCGGCCGCCGGCGAGGCGCTGCCAGAGCCCGATGCGGTAGCCGCCCGGCACCTGGGTGCCCTCGGTGATGGAGTCGCCCAGCGGCATCACGCGTACCCCGCCGTTGGACTCCGCGCTGGCGGGACCGGCCGGGACCGCCACCACCCCGGCGATCGCCACACCCAGTGCGGCGACCGCCGCGAGCAGCCTTGCCCTCGTTCGCATGGATTTCTCTCCCTTGGATCAATATCTGGCGTTGGTCACGGGCTGGTGCAGGTCGACGCCGGGACGGGTGGCGTTCCGGAGCCGAGGAAACCGAAACTCGTCGAGGTGGCGGCGGCGAGCGAGCCGTTGTAGGAGGCGTTGCGTACGGTCGCGGTCGAGCCGCTGGTGCTCAGGGTGCCGTTCCAGACCTGGCTGATGCTCTGGCCGCCGCTCAGGTCCAGGCGGACGGTCCACCCGTTGATGGCGGCGCTGCCGGCGGTCACGGTGACCTCACCCTGGAAGCCGCCGGACCACGAGTTGACGGTGCGGTAGGTCGCCGTGCAGGCGGCACCCGAGGGCGGCGGGGTGGTCACCGGCGGAGTCGTCGGCGGGCCGGAGGGCGGCGTCGTGGTGGTGGGCGGCGTCGTCGGCCCGCCCGGCGGCACCAGCGGGCAGGTGGAGTTGTAGCGCGAGACGCCGGTGCTGTCCGCCAGCGGGCAGAGGAACTGGGTGTAGCGCGTGTCGTTGTCCAGGAAGATCTTGAGCCAGGGGATCAGGAGCCGCATCTCGGTGGGGTTCGGCCTGGTGAAGGAGAGGTGGTCGTTGCCGGCCAGCTCCGCCCAGGCGTGCTCCACCGAGGCCGGCAGCGTGTTGTAGATGCCCTGCACGTAGGACGGCGTGACCGTGCCGTCGTTCTGCCCCGAGAGGAGCAGGGTGGGCACCTGGGTGGTGGACATGTTCAGGCTGTTGCCGGGCGCGCCGGGCGCGAGGCCGACCGCGGTCTTCAGCGACGGCCGTCGGAGGGCGGCGAGGAGGGTCCCGGCCCCGCCCGCGGAGTGGCCCATGACGCTCAGCCGGTCGGGGTCGACCCGGTCCCGCACCGGGCTGGAGCGGGTGAGATAGTCCAGCGCCGCGAGCAACTGGGTGGCGCGGGCGTCGGCACCGTCGGTGCGGCTGTTGGTCTCGACCCCGAGCACCACGAACCCGAAGGACGCCAGCCAGGGCCCCATCCAGGCTTCTTCGTCGGCGAACAGCGCGGAGTAGCCGGGGACGATCGCCACCGCGCCCCAGGTGCCCAGGCTGGTGTCGGTCGGATAGTAGACGTACCCGCCGTTGAAGCCGTTGCCCGGCGGCACGGTCGCCTGCGTCGTGGCGAACGGGCCCCGGGTGGCGGCCACGCTGGCCAGGGTCGGGTCCGGGCCCCGCTGGTACGGGTTGTCCGCGGCCGCCGCGTGCGGCGTGGTCATCGACATCGTCAGTCCGAGGACCAGCGCGAGCCCGGCCGTCAGCCACGTGACGATGCGCAGCCGGGACGCGGACGGCGCACGGCCCCTGACTTCCGACGTCGAGGGCGCGTCTGCTGGCAGCTCCACTGGTTCCTCCTTCGATCGGGCAAGGCCCGCACGCGGTGAGAGTGCGCCCGTCGAGGCCCGCCCCCATGAACGTTTCCCGGGGACGGGACGGACCGCAGCCCCGGCCGACGTTTCGAGCGAGCTCGCGATGTTATCGCTCACATTACGTCTGTGATTCATGTCGGTCAATTAGTTCGCACGGTTCCGGCGCGGGACGCCGGGCCTGCCCGGTGCGCGGTCCACGCGCGGGTTCCGCACCGGGAAACCCTGGCTGCCGGTGGTCGCGGCGAACGACGATGCCCCGCCAGGACCGCGCGGCACCCGCGACGGCCAGGAGGTCCGACAGCGGATACCGCAGCCCACGCTGGTCAGGGCGACCCGGGACCGCCGACAGGGCATGCATCAACCCACGCGCACTCACTCTCGGTGACCACAGGTGGTGTTGTGTCAGGGGTTCAGCCGGCGACGGTGGACAGTGCGGGGATCGGGCACGATGACATCGGCGGGTGAGGTCCCTCACGGGCGAGCTGAACCGCCGCGTCGCCGACGGGGCCGTCAGCACGGACCGTCCTCGGCTGACTCCCGACAGAAGCCGGACCGTCCCGGACCTTGATCTGATGACCGTCCCGGGCCGAGAAGTCGATACGCTGCGACGGTGGGCTCGGTGACGTACCGCTTCGGCCAGTTCGACCTTGATCCGAACCTGGGCCAGCTCTGCCACGACCAGCGGCCGATCCGCATCGAGCCCCGGGCCTTCGCCTTGCTCTGCTACCTGGTGGAGCACCGCGACCGGATCGTGTCCAAGAACGAACTGCTGGAAACGGTCTGGGATGGCGGGTTCGTCACCGCAGCCGCCCTTACCACCGGGCTGCGCACGGTTCGTCTGGCGATCGGCGACACAGGGCACCAGCAAGATCTCATCCGCACCGTGTACCGGCGCGGTTACCAGTTCGTGGCCCCGACCACCGCGTTGCCGACCGGATCCGCGACAGTCCAGGCGGCGGAGACAGCCGTCGCGCCGATCCCCACGGCAGCGGTCACTGCGTCCACCGGTTCCTACGACACGATCCGGGTCTGCCGGACGGTGGACGGCACGCGCATCGCCTGGGCCGCCACCGGCACCGGGCCACCGCTGGTCAAGACCGCCAACTGGCTGAGCCGGATCGACCTGGAACGAAACACGACCCTGTTCGCCCACTGGTTCGAGGGCCTGACCCGCGGTCGGCGACTGATCCGCTACGACGAGCGGGGTTCCGGCCTGTCCGACTCGGCGTCGGGTTTCACCCTGGACGAGTGGATCGAGGACCTGGACGCCGTCGTGGACGCGGCAGGGCTCGGCCGTTTCCCGCTGCTCGGCGTCGCCCAGGGCGGTCCCCTTGCGGTGGCGTACGCCGCGCGCCGACCCGAACGGGTCAGCCGGCTGGTCCTGAATGCGGCCTACGCCCGCGGCCTGCTCGCCCGGGCGAGCAACGCCGCCGAGCACGCCGAAGCGGATCTCGACATGAAACTCACCCTGACCGGGTGGAACGAGCAGAATCTCAGCTACCTCCGGTTCTTCGGCGCCCAATTCTTCGCAGACGGCCTGCCGCATCAATGGGACGAGTTCACCAACTACCAACGCCTGGCGGTCTCAACGGCCAACGGGGCCCGGTTCCTGGAGGAGCAGTCCCGCTTCGACGTCACCGATCTCGCCCGCCTGGTGTCCTGTCCGACGCTGATCGTGCACTCCCGCGAGGATCCCCGCATCCCCGTCTCGGAGGCGCTCGAACTGGCCGAGCTCATCCCCGACAGCCGGTTGGTCCTACTAACGGGTCGCAACCATCTGCTCACCGGCGACGAACCAGCCTGGCCCCGATTCCTGGACGAACTGTATGCCTTTCTGGCAGAAAAGGACCCCGGCCGCGGTTGAGCCCGACCTATAAGATCAGTAGGCTACGTCGGTGACTGGTAAAGCGTTCCGCTTCGGTGCGTACGAACTGAGCGTTGCTGGTCATCAGCTGCGGCGGGACGGCGAGTCGATCCATGTGGAGCCGCGGGCGTTCGATCTGCTCTGCTACCTGGTGGCGCACCGGAATCGGGTGGTCTCGAAGAATGAGCTGCTCGACGAGGTGTGGGGGGACCGTTTCGTCAGTGAGGCCGCGCTCACCACGGCGTTGCGGACCGCACGTCTGGCGATCGGGGACACCGGCGAGCGTCAGCAGCTGATCCGCACCGCACACCGACGCGGCTACCAGTTCGTGGCCCCGACCACGGCTGTCGAGCCCGCTCCTGCGGAATCCCTGAGGCACGGTTCCGGCGTCGAGGCGGCAGCGGCGGGAGGACCGATCGGTGCGGGCCATCAGGTGATCCGGTTCTGTCAGGCCGAGGACGGCACCCGCATCGCCTACGCCACCGTCGGCACGGGCCCGCCACTGCTCAAGGCGGCGAACTGGATGACCCACCTCGACTTGGAGTGGACCACCCCGGTGTGGTCGCACTGGCTCAACGGCCTCGCTCGGGGCCGCCAACTGATCCGGTACGACGAGCGGGGATGCGGCCTGTCGGACTGGGAGGTGCCCAGCTTCACGTTCGACGACTGGGTCGACGACCTGGAAACCATGGTCGACGCCGTCGGACTCGACCGGTTCGACCTGCTCGGTGTCTCGCAAGGCGGCGCGGTGGCGGTGGCGTACGCCGCGCGTCGGCCAGAACGGGTCCGCCGGTTGATCCTCGCCGGGGCATACGCCCGGGGTCGTCAGATCCGGGCCGGCGACGACGCCGAGCGTGACGCGGCCGCTGTCGACCTCGATCTGGCCCGGGTGGGGTGGAGCAATCAGGACCCTCGATTTCTGCAGGTCTTCGCCTCCCAGTTCCTGCCCGACGGCACCCCGCAGGACTGGGATGAATTCACCGCTTTCCAGCGGCGGACAACATCCCCGGCCAATGGCGTCCGATTCTTGGAAGAGTTCGCTTTGATCGATGTGTCCGACATCGCCCATCGGGTGGAGTGCCCGACGCTGATCCTGCACTCCCGTGACGACGCGCGTGTCCCGGCCGCACAGGCCAGCGAATTGGCCGCCCTTATTCCGGACAGCCGGCTGGTTCTGCTCGACAGCCGCAATCACCTACTCACCGCCACCGAACCGGCCTGGGCCGAGTTCCTGTCCCACATCGACGCGTTCCTGGCCGAGTGACCCACCCCCGGTGTCGTGTCGCCGAGCGGCCGGCAGACGGCCGCACCCGAGCCGACGGCTACTGTGTCTTCGGGGCGATCATCAGCTACCGGTGAACGCCGGGGCCATGGTCGGTGCCCACCGGCTGGCGGAAGGTGCGCGCCGGCCTGCCGAGGAGGTCGGCCACGGTGGACGTGCGCGCCCATGCTGGTGGATCATCCACCGTCATCGGCCTGGGGCGGGGCGTCCCGGTCGAGTTCGGTGGGCTGGGCTGCCGCGCTCCACAGGTGCACTTCGGTGGCTGCGCGCAGGACGTCGCGGGCGGCGGTGGCCACCGGGCAGCCTGCTGTCCGACAGGTCGGGCAGCGTCCGTCGGGGCCGGGTTGGTGCTCGCGCAGGGCCCAGCGGGCGGTGAGGATCAGCCGGTTGCGGATCTGCGCCAGGGACAGGAACGGTGCGGTCACGGTTCAGGTCACCCCGAGGACGGCGGCGAGCTGGACGATCGTGGCCGGGGCGTGTGGGTCGCGGGCGACCTGGGCGACGATGTCGCGGGCGGCGGGGCGCTGGCGTACCTCCGCCGGTGCGGTGCGGTCGGCCTCGATCAACGCGCGGGCGGCGTTGGTGGGGTCGTCGGCGTGCAGGTAGGCGCGGGCGGCGTCGAGCAGGTGCGCGCCCCGATGTTCGGCGGGCAGCCACCGCCAGCCGTCGCGCGCGATGGTCTTCTCGTGCCAGGCGACCGCGTCGTGGGCGTGGCCCAGGTCGAGGGCGGCAGCGGCACGGGCCAGGTCCACGGCGGTCGGCCCGAACGCGGTCCGGTGGTGGTCGTGGCCGTCGCCGACGCGGGCGGCCATCGCGGCAGCCTCGTCGAGCAGGTCGGCGACCGTGCGATCGTCGCCGTGTCGGGCGGCGGCCAGGGCCGCCTGCACCAGCAGCGTCCCGCACAGCGACAACTCCGCCGGTGACGCGTCGTCGGGGTCGGGCGGGGCGATCCGGTACGCGGCGGCCAGCGCCGTCGACAACGCCGCCCGCACCCGCCCCGAGGCGCGCAACACCTGGCCGAGCTGTACGGTGGCGGCGGCTACCCGGATCGGGTCGCCGGTCGCGGTGAGCATCGCCCGGTCGGCGGCCAGCCAGGCAAGCTCGGCCTCGCCCAGCTTCACCAGCAGCGACGCGGTGAGCCGATACGCCTCCACCAACGTCGCCCGCCCCTGCCCGGGATCGTCGGCGTGGGCGCGCTGCGCGCCGGCCAGCAGCTCCGGCAGCAGCTCGGCCACCCGCGGATACCGGGCGTACTGGAAGGTCATCCAGGCATGCGCGACATCCCGCGCCACCCGGTCCGCCGGCAACCCCGGGCGGCAGACCACCGGGCGTCCCACCGCGATGTCGTACGTCGACAGCGCCTCCCGGATCCGCTCCACGCCCTCGACCCGCCCGGTCACGTCGGCGGGCCGGGCGTCGCGGCCGAGCAGCACCGCCGCCTCGATCCGCAGCACGGCGGCGATCTCGTGGAGGATGGAGACCCTGTCGAGGGAGCGGACGCCCCGCTCGACCTTGTCCACCCAGCTCTTCGACTTGCCCAGCCGATCGGCGAACACCTGCTGCGACAACCTCCGCCGCCCCCGCCAGTACGCCACCCGGCGGCCGACCGGCAGCGACTCAAGGCTGTCCACGACGCCACCGCCGGTCGGGTACGGCCTTGGTGGTCTCCTCGGCCGGTATCCGTTCGGCCTCGGCCTGCGCGAGAAGCCGTTGCTTGGCAGCTTCGTGCTCGGCCGCCTGGATCTGCTCACCCCGACTCTGCGCCGGTTCGCGCTGCGCGCCGTTCAACTGCTCCTCCTTGGGGGTGCTCATCGGGTCCAGCCGAGGAATCGTTGGTACAGGTGGCCGGAGGCGTGGATGCCCGGTCGCGGGGCTGCGCCGGACATCCACGCCAGCGAGGACGGCCCACAGCGCCAACCGGGGGAAACGACCTCCTCCGCAACCTCCCATAGGTACCGTTGGGTAGTCAAGGGCTGGCGTAGGTGCTCTACTCGTGTTGCCAACCGAGGGGAACACAGTGCCACCGCGTTACCGCTACGAGCAGATTGCCGACGACCTCGCCGAACGCATCGCGACCGGCGAGTTCCCGCCGGGCGCCAAGCTGCCCAGCCGGCGAGAGTTGATCGAGCACTACGGCGTCACGGAGCCCGTGATCGACCGAGCCATGCAGGTGCTGCGGATCAAGGGGATGACCGAGACACTGCCGGGCGTGGGCGTCTTCGTCGCGGAGTAGGCCCGCCGGGACTTCCGGCCCACGACGGCCATCACCCGGAGGAGTGATGATCAAATTGATCATCCATCATGAGTAGATGACCAGCGAGCAGGTTACGCCATCCGAAATTACAAAGATCACCAAGGCGACCCTCACAAGCGGTGAAGCTATTTCTATTGCAGAGGGGTTGACCGTTCTAGTCGGCCCAAACAATGCTGGAAAGAGTCAACTCTTACGAGAAATTCAGCAACGATTGAGTGGAAGCGCCAACTCGGCCAACTATCACCCAAAGGTCATCTCGGCACTCGATTTTGAGAAACGGTGCTCACCGGAGCAACTCATAGTATGGATGAAAGGTAATTACAGATTCCTACGCTCCGGAGGACACCTCCCTGGCGCATTCCCAGAGGAGCGCTTCCCACTTCCCAAGCAAGATAGCGCCCTCTCGGCAACTCAGATCAAACAGATCTGGGGCGAAACCTATCCACACATGCACCAAGTCGCCGACTTTCTGATGGCATACATGCCTGCTGGAAGCCAGGCCAACACCGCTGGATCGACCGGCACGTACCACGTTGGGCGAGAGGTTCCCTCAAACCCCGTCCAGAAACTCTTCTCAGATAGAAGCATGGAACAAAAGGTTAGCGACGAAATGCGGCGAGTTTTCGGCGAGGAACTAGTCGTACATCGGTACGCTGGAAGTCGAATTAGCCTCCATATCGGCAAAGTTAGCTCTCAGGAAACCACAATGCCGGCATCAGAAGAGTATCTGAGAGAAATCGAAGCCCTACCCTTGCTTGAGGAGCAAGGTGACGGCGTGCGTTCATTCATGGGAGTGGTGCTAGCGCTCACTACTGCCAGCTACCCGATCGTACTAATCGACGAACCAGAAACCTTTCTCCATCCACCACAGGCATACATGCTAGGACAGTTTCTTGCGCGGCAGCATGACAATGGAACCCAGGTTGTTGTAGCAACGCACAGCGATGACGTCCTTCGCGGAATTGTTTCCATTAAAGGCAACGAAGCAGCCGTAACGGTTGTGCGCCTGACCCGCTCCCGCCAGGGAAATCATGCAGCTCAGGTGCACGTCCAGGACGTGCAGAAACTCTACGAGGACCCATTGATAAAGTACTACGGCATCCTCGACGGGCTCTTCTTCCACGGCGTCATATTATGCGAAGCAGACTCCGACTGCACTTACTATCGAGCCGTTCTTGAGTCCACTGTCGATTCACTAGACGGAGGCCACCCGGCTACAGCTCTGAGCTTGCACTTCGCCCATTCCGGGGGAAAGTCCAGGATGCCCCATGCAGTGCGCGCCCTTCGGGCATCCAAGGTTCCTGTCGCCTGCGCAGTCGACATTGATTTCTTGCAAATGACCCGAGACTTCGACGAATTGGTGAAGGCTTGCGGCGGCGATCCGACTACGCTCGAACGGCACCGGAGGGTCGTAACATCCGCCATCGATGCGCGCGCGGAGAAGGTAGACAAGACTATCGCAAAAGTTAAGATTGAGCAGGTTTTCGAAGCAAGAAGAGATAGCACCTTGACCTCGGGCGACATCAATCGCATCAAGGGAGCCCTTGCGCCTCAAAGCGGCTGGAAGATTTTCAAGGCTGCCGCAGACACCATTCTGCGCGGCGATGCCGCTACCGCCTACCAGGAGCTGAATGCCGCCTTGAGGAAACTAGGAATCTTCCTTGTCCCCGTAGGGGAGTTAGAAGGTTTCCACAAGTCTATACCCGCAGAAAACAAGGGAGCATGGCTGAGAGAGGCACTGGGAAGCTTCGCTTACAAAAGCTCACCTGAAGCCACCTCATACGTAAAGAGCATGGCTAACTTTATCTGGAATAATCAAGATCAAGCAGCAAACATTAGAGGGCATCTTGTAGGCGAGAAGGACAGCACCCAAACGGACCAGTAGAGCAATGTCCATGCCGGACACCTTAGGCAAACCGGGGCCTGACTAGTTGATCTTTCCCAAGCTGGTCTGCAGCTCAGGGCGGGTACGGTGGGCCGCCGAAGTGCCACGGTGCCTGGCCAATCCTTGTACGGCGCAGCGCTAGGGCCTGTGTCGAAGTCGGTGTCAGGGCTTGAGGTGTTGGGTGAGGGTCGTGGCGTGTTGGTGTTCGAGCTGTAGCGAGGTCTCCGGTTTCTGGTTCAGCGACGAAGCAGAACCCGAACACCGGAGACCTCGTGGCCACTGTAGCGGTGACGAGGCGGCATGACCTGACCGACGCACAGTGGGTGGCGCTGGAGCCGTTGCTGCCTGTGGGGCGTAGGCCGGGTCGGCCGTCGAGATGGACGAAACGGCAGCTCATTGATGGGATTCGGTGGCGGATACGGGTCGGTGCCCCGTGGCGGGACGTCCCGGAGTGCTACGGGTCCTGGGCTGCTGTGTACGCGTTGTTTCGGCGTTGGCAGCGTGACGAGACCTGGGCGAAGATCCTGACCGCCTTGCAGGCCCTGGCTGACGGGGTCGGACGCGTCGTGTGGGATGTGTCGGTGGACTCGACGGTCGCCCGAGCGCACCAGCACGCCGCTGGGGCGCGTAGGAAGGGGGATCTGAGGGCCGAGCCGCCGGGCGGTGTCACGGTGGAGCCGGCCGATCACACGCTCGGGCGGTCGCGGGGTGGTTTGACCACGAAGGTGCACTTGGCGTGTGAGCAGGGGCAGAAGCCGTTGTCGATCGTGTTGACCGCTGGGCAGCGCGGGGACAGCCCGCAGTTCGTTGCGGTGCTTGACGGGATCCGGGTGCCCCGTCTCGGTGGGGGGGCGGCCCCGGACCCGCCCGGACCGGGTCCTGGCTGACAAGGCGTACACGTCGAGGGCTAACCGCCGCTACCTGCGTCGACGTGGGATCGCCGCGACGATTCCGTCGAAGGCTGACCAGGACGCGAACCGGCGTAGGAAGCAGTCGAAGGGCGGCCGGCCGCCGGCCTTCGACCCGCAGCGGTACAAGCAGCGCCATGCCGTGGAGTGCGGCATCAACCGACTCAAACGCCACCGTGCCGTAGCGACCCGCTTCGACAAACTCGCCGTCCGCTACGAAGCCACCGTGCACATCGCCGCCATCAACGAATGGCTGTGACCGACTTCGACACAGGCCCTAGGGCTCAAGCTACCATCCTGTTCGCCGTCGGCCCGCCCTCCTGGAGAGCGGGCCGCCCGCCCGGCCCGCCAAATCAAGACGGCCTTGACGGCTCGTACGGACGCTGGCGGGTCGGGCGGTGGTCTGCTTGGCTCGCCAGCGACGACGGCTGGCGGGATGGCATCCATCGCCACCACCCACGGACCGCGAACCGCCGAGGGATCCGGCGTCCGATCCTCTACGCCGCGCGGGCTCGTGGCCGCGCGGCCCGGCCGGCTGCTGGCCCCACAGGCAAGGGCCTGTCGTCATCCGGCAACCCACCGGGCTTTCCGCCCTCCGCGCCAGCCGTCGGCCGTGTTGCGTGACCGGAGTCGGAGCGCCAGCGCGGCGACGGACACGCGCCCTGATGGCAGCACGGGCCGACAGCGTCAGCCACCTACGTTCGCCTACGCGCGCACTCAAGCTCGTGACTCATGGATGACTCATGATCTCCACGAAGGACAGCAGTAAGGCCAGGTCCGATGTCTCGGATCCTGGCCTTGACCTCGCCGTATTCAGTGTGGGCGATACTGGGATCGAACCAGTGACCTCTTCGGTGTGAACGAAGCGCTCTCCCGCTGAGCTAATCGCCCTCAGCGACGATGACTCTACCTGATCGAGGGACCGGACCGCGAATCCGGGGTCAGTGCGTCGCGAGGTAGTGCAGCGCCCCGGCCACCACGTCGATGCCGAGGCTGTACTTGAGCGACAGCCAGACCACCGTGGCGACGAAGACGAGGCCCACGGACCCGAGGACGAGGCGCACGGGCAGTGACCGGCTGGTGGCCCACCTGGTCCAGGCGTGCACGTGCCGGCGGGTGAAGGCGAGCAGCCGGCGGGCCCAGTGGAACTCGACGGCCCAGACGCCCAGCCCGGCGATGACGAGCAGCCAGCCGGGGCCGGGCAGCGGGATGAGCGCGATGCCGACGGTGACGACGATCGCACCGGCGACGGAGATGAATATCTTGAGGGCCACCCGGCCGGTGGGGTTGGCGCGGATCAGGTCGAGGGTGGTGCCGATCCGTTGCCGCAGGCGCCCGCCGCGCCGTTCGGCGACGGCCGTTCCGCCTCCGGTCGCCGCGTCGCCGGGACCTCCCCGGCCGCGCCGGCCATGCTGCTGCTTCGGCACTGCGTACCCCCGCCTTTCGGCTGCCCGGGCCCCATTCTGCGGGTTTCCGGACCGGGCCGTGACATCCACTGAGGATCGGTTCGTGGTCATTTCGTCCCCCAGTGTCGCTGCGGCCCGTCACTCCATCGGACCACTGGACGTTACCGGAGTAAGTCGACGTCTGAACCAACCCCGACGCCAGGCGGGATCAAGCATTGGGCAAAACCGGATATCGTACAAGAATTTTCACATTCTAGCGGCGTTTCCGACCCTCTTCCCACCACAGGGTGAAGTCAGCGTATGGCGGAGCGTAGCCAGAGGTAGCACCTGAGTATGGGGAAAGCGGGACACGCGCGTTCCGCAGCGGTGCCGGGGGGAGAACGTCCATGAGTGTCATCCGACCGACGACCGTAGAGGTCGAGACGTCGCTAAGGCTCGTCGCGCCTGACGCCACCGCCTTGCCGGTGCGTGCCAGCCTGCGTTACGACCCTGCTGACCCGTATGCGGTCCATGTCCTGTTCCATGCCGAATCGGCCGGCGGCGAGGCGGTGAGCTGGTCGTTCGCCCGCGAGCTGCTGGTCACCGGCCTCGACGAGCCGGCCGGCATCGGCGACGTGCGGGTCTGGCCGTGGGCCACCCCGCGCGGGGACTTCGTCGCGCTGGCGCTGTCGTCCCCGGACGGCAACGCCCTGTTCGAGGTGCCGCGCAGCGTCCTGGTGCGCTTCCTGCGGCGCACCTACGTCGTCGTCCCGCGCGGCCGGGAGGCCGACCACCTGGACGTCGACACGGCGGTGACCCGGCTGCTCGCCGGTCGCTGACCACGCCACACCCGGGGCCGCGCGGATCTGCCGAGTCCGCGCCGCCCCGGGCCGTCACCACCATCGGGTACGCGCTGCGCGTTCAGCCGTGCGTCGTGATCCCGCCGTCGACGGGGATCACCGCGCCGGTCAGGTACGCCCCGGCTCGCGACGACAGGTAGATGGCCGCGCCGGCCATGTCGTCGGGGCGTCCGATCCGCCCCAGCGGGATCTGCTTCTCGATGGCCGACCGCGCCTCCGGGTCGTCCAGCGCGAACGCCATCATCTTGCTCTCGAACGGCCCGGGGGCGATCGCGTTCACGGTGATGTGTTCGCCGGCGAGCTGGTGGGCGAGGCTGCGGGTGAGCATGTGCACGGCCGCCTTCGTCGCCGAGTACGCGTAGACCTCCAGCCACGGCACCCGGATCCCGTCGATCGAGCCGATGTTGATCACGCGGGCCGGGTCGTCGGCGTCGGCCGCCGCCCGCAGGGCGGGCAGCAGGGCGGTGGTGAGCCGGAAGACGGCCTTGACGTTGACGGCCCACAGCTTGTCGAAGGCGCTCTCCGGGTACGCCTCCAGCGGCGCGCCCCAGGTCGCCCCCGCATTGTTGACCAGCACGTCGAGCCGGTCCACCCGCTCGCGCACGGCGGCGGCCAGGCCGAGCGCACCCTCGTCGTGGCCGAGGTCGGCGGGGATCGCCGCGCAGCGGCCCTCGGCGGAGAGCTCCTTCGCGACGGCCTCGCACACATCCGCCTTGCGGGACGAGATGATCACGTGCGCGCCGGCCCGTACGAAGCCCCGGGCGATCATCAGGCCGATCCCCCGCGATCCGCCCGTGACCAGGACCGTCTTGCCTTCGACCGAGAACAGATCCGTCATGCCGTCCCCTCGCTGTTCGGCGGGTCGCCGGTGGCCCGCCGGACCCGGGCAACTACTGATCGGTAACGTAGTCCTCCGGCCGCACCCCGACAAGCCACCGGGCGGTCCTGCTGGGATGCGACCGTCCCGCGCGCGGGATACCGTCGCAGGCGATGGTCCCCTCCGGTCAGCTTTCCCCGGCACCCCGCACCGACGCTCCCCCGCCCCGGCCCGACGACATCACCACGCTCACCCTCGGCGGCCTCGGCGGCCTCGCCGACGGCACCGACGGCACCGACTGGCGACGCCCGGTCCTGCTCGACGCGGATCTGGTCGTCCTCGTCACCGGCGGCCACGGCACCGCCGAGCTGGACTTTCGGCCGCTGCCCTGCCGCCCCGGCACGCTGCTACGGGTCCGCCCCGGTCAGGCGCTGCGGTGCGAGGGCACCCGGCTCGGTGCCGTGGTGGTCCGCTGGTCGGCCACGGCCCTGCGGGGCCTCGACGTCGAGGCCGCCGACGACGTGCCCGCCCACCGGCAGCTCGCCGGCGAGGACGCCGACGCGGTGCTCAACGAGGTGACCCAGCTGGTGGTGGACTGCCGGCGGCACCCGGACGTGCCCGCAGCCCGCGCGCTGCTGCGCCACCAGCTCGCCGTGCTGCTGCTGCGGCTCGCGCTGCTGCCACCGACTCCGGCGGACTCTGACGCGGCCGGGGTCGGAGCCGGAGTCGCGGCCGGGGTCGGAGTCGGAGTCGGAGTCGAGCGGCGCGCCGAGAGCGCCACGTTCCGCCGGCTCCGCCACGAGGTCGAGCGCGGCTACCAGCACACCCGGCGGGTGGAGGACTATGCGGCCCGGATCGGCTGCTCGGTGCGTACCCTCACCCGGGCCTGCCTGGCGGTGACCGGGCGCAGCGCGAAACAGGTGATCGACGACCGGGTGGCGCTGGAGGCCAGCCGGCTGCTCGCCGCCACCGACGAGCCGATCGCCCGGATCGGCCGCCGGCTCGGGTTCCCGGAGCCGACGAACTTCGGCCGGTTCTTCACCCGCGAGATGGGTCTGAGCCCCGGCGCGTTCCGGTCGTCGCGGGGCGGGCCACCCGGCAACGGCCGCCCACCGGCCCAACGGGGATGACAGGGCGGGCATGATGAGTGGGTGCAGATCTCCGCGCGCGGCGACTACGCGGTACGGGCGGCCCTGAGCCTGGCCACCGCGTACCCTTCCCTGCTGTCGACCCAGGCCATCGCGACGGAGCAGGACATGCCCCGCAAGTTCCTGGAGGCGGTCCTGGCCGACCTGCGCCGGGCCGGGCTGGTCCGGGCCCAGCGGGGTGCCGAGGGCGGCTACACGCTGGCCCGGCCGCCGAAGGAGATCACCATAGGGGCGATCCTGCGCGCGGTCGACGGCCCCCTGGCCGGGGTGCGGGGCATGCGCCCCGAGGAGACCACCTACGACGGGGCGGCGGAGAACCTGCCCCGGCTCTGGGTGGCCGTGCGGGCGGCGGTACGGCAGGTGGTCGACGAGGTGAACCTCGCGGAGATGGCCAGCGGGCGGCTGCCGGGCCACGTCCGGCGGCTGATCGCCCGCCCCGATGCCTGGGAGCCCCGCTGACCCCGACGCCGGGGCCCCGCTGACCCCGCCGGGGTCACCCGGGGCGGGCTTCCGCAGGGCGTCCTCCGCCGGGTCGACCTACCCTTCTGCGTCTCCTAGCGAGCTGCCCCGTTTGTGCTACCGGCGCAGGCGGGGACGCGGAGACGCGGGGACGGGAGCGTAGACGGGGCAGCTCGCTAGCAAGGGGCCGAAGGGCATGTCCCGGCGGGGCGGAGCCGACGGCATCGGCCAGGCGGTCGCGACCGGGCCCCGGCGCAGGGCAGGCTCCGGTGAGCAACACCGATGCCGGGCCCCCGCGACATTGCCGCGGCCCTGCGATGGCGTCCAGTGCGGACGGAGGCGGGTTCCCGAATCGACGCTTCGGGCATGTTCGGGTTCGACACGGCAGGGAACGGTCACGAAGGGAGCCCCGCGATGGGCCTGATGTTCCGCAAGCGCAAGAAGTACGGCCCGATCATCCTGAACTTCACCATCTACAGCCGGCTCGGCATCTGATCCGAGCGGGAGTGCGCGGGTCCCGGGCGTGACGCCCGAAGGGCGGGCCGGGTTGGCCGAATCCCCGCCCTGGCCCGGGAAGGCGGCGGAGAATCGCCGCATGACGGGGGACAGGTCGCCGGGACGGACAGGGGACGGGTCGCCGGGACGGACGGGGGACGGGTCGCCGAGCCGCCAACGCCGGGTGTCGACGCTGGCGTGCCTGTTGCTGCTCGGGGCGTACTTCGTGGTGCCGGTCGAGCAGGACCCGAACGGGCTGCGGCTCGCGGCGCGCAGCGCCGCGACGGTCGCGCTGGTGGTCGCCGTGGCGTGGCTGGTCACCCGCCTGGTCCACCGGCAGCTCGCCGTGGCCGACGACCCCGAGCAGGTGCAGATCCGCTCACTCCTGCAACTCACGGTCGCCCTCGTCGCGGGCCTGCTCGCGTTCGCCCTCGCCGACTTGGTGATCGCCCGCAGTGCCCCGGGCGAGTTCGTCAACCTGACCACCCGGATCGACGCGCTCTATTTCACGCTGGCCACCCTCACCACCGTCGGCTACGGCGACGTGCACGCGCAGGGTCAGTTCGCCCGGGTCGCGGTCTGCCTCCAGATGGTCTTCAGCATCGGCGTGGTCGCCACGGGGGTGTCCATCGTGGTCAAGCAGTTGATCCGCCAGTCCCGGGGGCGCTGATCAGCACGTCCCCACCGAGCCGGCCGTGCTCCGGGTCGCGGGCCACCGCGCCCGTGTCGAGCAGGTCGCCCAGCGCCCGGTTCGCGTCCGCCGCCCGGTAGAGGGTCGAGGTGAGGGCGTGCCGGCGCAGCTCGGTCACCGTACGGGGGCCGTGGCGGGCGAGCTCGGCGAGGAGTTCCCGGCGCAGCGGGCCCGGGTCCGCCTCCGGCGCGACGTCGAGGGCCCGCCCCTGCGGATCGGCCGGGTCGCGGTAGCGGACGCCGGTGGCCCCGACCGCCCAGAGGGCGTCCTTGAATGCCTGGAGGCTCCGGTCCGACCCGGTCGCGAACGCCAGCCGCAGCCCCTCGGTCTCCCCGGGGCCCGCCTGCCACAGGCCCGCCTCCCCCGGCGCGGCGAGCAGGTCGACCTCGGCCACCAGCGGGAAACCGGCCGCGTCCAGCGCCGGCCGCAGGGGCGCGTCGAGCGCGGTGGCCAGCAGCAGGTCGGCCGGGCGGCCGGACCGGGCGGCGGTCAGTAGCGCCGGTGTCGGGGCCGCGCCGTGGGCCAGGGTCAGCAGCGGCGCGCCGGCCGCGCCCGCCGCCTTCAGGGCCACGGGCAGCCGCGCCGGGTCGCCGGGCACCACGTGCACGGCCACCTCGGCGGGCAGCGTCGCCTCGGCCGCGCCGAGGCGGGCCGGGAGGGTCTCGTCGCCCTCGGCGAGCACCAGGACGGTCAGCCGGAACCCGCGGAGCCGGTCGGCGAACTCCCCCACCACGCGCAGCGCGGCGTCCGCGCCGCCGGCGTCGGTCCCGGCGTACGCCAGAGCGAGGGTGGCCCGCCGCGAACGGTGCAGCGCTGCGGGCAACCAGGCGTCGAGCTGTCGGACGAGCAGCTCGCGGAGGACGGCGTCGGTCGGCATCCTGTCGTTCTACCGCACCGCCCACCGCGCGGGCACGGCGCTCCCCGCCCGGGCTCGCCCCGCGGCGGTCACGCCGGGACGGAGATGCCCACGCCGCCCCGGGTCTGCCCGCCGTAGCGCTGCCGCTCGCGGTCGAGGTCGAGGCGACCGATCCGCTTGCGGGCGGTGAGCGCGGCGTCGTCGAGGCGGTCGGCCGGGACCAGCCAGACGATCTCGAACTCCAGCCCGTCCGGGTCCTTGCCGTAGAGGCTCTTCGTGGTGCCGTGGTCGGAGCTGCCGGCCAGCGCGCCGGTGGCGGCCAGCCGCTGGGCGGTGACGGCGAGCTCGTCGAGGGTGTCGACCTCCCAGGCCAGGTGGTAGAGGCCGACGGTGGCCCGGCCGGCGGTGGAGCGCCCGGCGCCCCGGCCGATCTCGAACAGGCCGAGGTCGTGGTCGTTGGTGGAGCCGGCGGCTTGGAGGAAGGCGGCGCCCCGGAACCCGTCGGGGGTCATCGGGATGACCCGGAAGCCGAGGACGTCGCGGTAGAAGGCGACGCTGCGCTCCAGGTCGCTGACGTAGAGGACGGCGTGGTTGAGGCGGTGGATTCCCATGACCCCACGGTAGCGCGATTTAGTTGAGCGTTCAACAATGGCCGCTATGATGGCGGTCATGACCCGCTGGCTGAACCCCGACGAACAGCGCACCTGGCGGGCGTACCTGGCCGCCTCGCGGGCGCTGATGGAGAAGCTCGACCGCGAGCTGCAACGCGACGCCGGGATGCCGCACGCCTACTACGAGATCCTGGTCCGGCTCTCCGAGGCCCCCGAGCGGCGGCTGCGGATGAGCGACCTGGCCGACGCGACCGGCTCCTCGCGCAGCCGGCTGTCGCACGCCGCCGCCCGGCTGGAGGCATCCGGCTGGATCCGGCGGGAGGACTGCCCGACCGACCGACGCGGGCAGGTCGCCGTGCTCACCGACGCCGGGTTCGCCGTGCTGGCCGCCGCCGCGCCCGGCCACGTCGAGGGGGTACGCCGGCACCTCTTCGACGCGCTCAGCCCCGCCCAGGTCGACCAGCTGCGCCGCATCAGCGAGACGATGGTGGACCACCTGACCGGATGATGACCGAATCGCGATCGTCGGGGGGTTGTACTTATTGTCGCGGTGCGGCCACGATGGGGCGTGTCCCCCGCCTTCGGTGAATTGACCGGCCAGGCGCACCAGCTGGTGTCCGCCGGCGACCTGGCCGGCGCGCAACAGCTGCTCTCCGACGCGCTGAGCGACGCCGACCCCCGCCCCGACCATGCCTCGCCCGAGCTGGCCGAGGCCGCCGGCCTCCAGGCCCGCGTGCTGGTCGCACTCGGCGAGCCGCACTCCGCGCGCGGCTGGGCCGCCTTCGCGTACGCGGCGGCGACCCGGCTGCACGGCCGCTCCGACCCGCGCACCGTGGCAACGGCGGCGACCCTCGCGGCGGTGCTGCACCGGGTCGGCAGCTATGCCCGCGCCGCCCGGCTCTACTCCGACGTCATCATCGAGCTGACCGCGTCCGACGGGCCCGAGTCGCTGCGGGTGCTGGCCGCGCACGCCGACCTCGCCACCGTGGAATACGCGCGGGGTCAGTGCGAGGTGGCCCGCGAGCGCCTCCAGGACGCCTGGGAGCTGCACCGCGAGGTATACGGCGACGGGCACCCCAGCGGCATCAAGATGCTGGCGCGGCTCGGGTCGATGCAGCGCGACTGCGGAGAGTTCGCCGAGTCCCACGACACCCTGACCCTGGCCCGGGAGCTGTGCCGACAGCACCTCGCCGCCGAGGACCCCCTCGCCGGGCAGGTGACGGCCCTGGCCCGGGCCGCCGCCAACCCCGGCCACGTCTGCGGCCGCACGCCCTCCGTCGAGCGGGAGACGCCGGCCGTCGAGCCCCAGGCGCCCGTCGCGCCCACGGTGCCGGCGGCCCGGGTGGCGACGCCCGCCGAGGGGCCCCCGACGTACGAGCGGGCGTGGCCCCCGCAGGAGGAGCCCCGCCCGGTCACGTGGCCCTCCTACGAGGAGCCCCACCCGGCCGACGATGCCCCGGCGTACCGGTCGGCCTGGCCGGCGGAGGACGAGCCCGCCCCGCCCGTGGTGCCCTCCCCACGGCTCCCCCCGGACGACGACCGGTGGTCGGGCGGGGAAGCCGGGCCCTGGGCCGACGACGACCCGTGGATCCGGCAGTACGCCGCCCGCCCCGACCCGGCGTACGCCGAGCCGGGGCCGGTCCAGGCCGATCCGGCGCCGGCCCAGGCCGAACGGGACGACCGGTGGCCGCGCGAGACGGCCCGGCCGGCGGAGGGCCCGGTGCCGCCGGCGGTGCTCGGCCTCACCGGCGCGGGCGCCGACGCCCCGGCCGGGGTGCGGGCCCTGAGCCCACCCCCGCCCCCGCAGGACCGCTCCCGGCTGCTGCCGGTGCTGGTCCCCCGCCCGCCCGCGCCACCGCCGCGCCGGCTCACCCCGCTCGTGGTGCTCGCCGGGGTGACCGTGGTGGTGCTGGGCACGGCGGCGGTGGTCGCCGGCGTCGCCCGGGTCGGCGGCACGGAGCCGGCGCCCGGCCCGTCGCCCTCGGCGACCGCCCCGCCGGGCCCCGGCCCGTCCGGCGCGGGGCCCTCGGGCGGTTCCCCCGGCGCGAAGCCGTCCGGCGGCCGGTCGGCCAGCCCACGGGCCGCCGCCTCCCCCGGCAGCCCGCCGGACGGGGTGAGCCTGCGGGACAACCGGGACAACATCGCCCTGCGCTGGACGTACCCGGCCGGGGCCAGCGGGCCCGTCGTGCTCGCCGGTGCACCGTCCGGGCGGCAGCCGAACGCGTTCGAGACGCTGCCGGCGGGCACCACGAGCTTCCTGGTGCACGGGCTGGACCGCACCAGCGACTACTGCTTCACGGTCGCGGTGGTGTGGTCGGCGGACACGGTCGGCCGCAGCCGCCAGGTCTGCACCCGCAGGGCCGGGCGATAGCGGGGATCAGGCGCCGAGGGCGTTCAGGAAGGCGTCGGCGATCACCGCGTGGCCCGGCAGTCCCGGGTGGACCCGGTCGTCGGCCCAGCGGCTCGACGGGCTGTGCGCCAGCACCCGGTCGAAGGCCGCCTGGGTGGCCACGTGCACCGCGTCGAAGTCCCTGGCGGCGGCGGCCACCACCGCCGCGTACCGGTCGGTCTCAGCGCGCTGCGGCTCGTCCACGTCCGCCTCGATGAGGAACGGGTCGGCCAGCACCAGCCGGCAGCCGGTGGCCGCCACGGCCCGGCGCAGCAGGGCGCGCAGGGTGCGCTCGTATTCGTCGATCGGCACGGCCTCGGCCTCCTGGCCGGGGCTGAACGCGCGCCAGATGTCGTTGATGCCGATCATCACCGAGAGCCAGTCGGGGCGCTCGGCGACGGCGTCGGCGTCCCAGCGGGCGGCGAGGTCGCGCACGGTGTCGCCGCCGACGCCCCGGTTGACCCAGGTCAGCCCGAGCTCCGGGTGCCGGGCGTCGACGAACGCGCGGACGAGGCTCGCGTAGCCGTCGCCGAAGGGGGCGGCGCTGTCGCGCCGGCCGCAGTCGGTGATGCTGTCCCCGATGAACACGACCCGTTGACCGGCACCCAGCAGCATGCGTGCGACTCCGTCCCGACCCGTGGCGCGGCCCACCCCGATCGCTTGGCCGGAGGGGTCGCCGCGCGGTATCTTTGACAATTCAGGCACAAAAAAGGAACGGCGCGCGAAATGCCGTTCCTGACGCAATTCTAATTATTAGGGAGAAGGCTTGTCAAGGCACTCCGCGGGTCCCGACGAGCTGCGCCACGACGACGAGATCGGCCACGAGCAGGAGTACGTCTGGATGCTCTACGGCCGGCTGGACGGCCTGCGGGAACAGTCCGCCCGGCGGCTCGCCGAACAGCTCCGCGCCACCGGCGGCACCCAGCAGGCCCGGTCCCAGCGCGACAGCGCCGTGAAGATGTACGCCGAGCAGGTCGAGCAGTTCTCCGCCGTGGAGAACGGGCTGTGCTTCGGCCGGCTGGACACCGACGACGACGCCCGCCACTACATCGGCCGGATCGGGATCTTCGACACCGGCGGCGACTACGACCCGCTGCTGATGGACTGGCGGGCCCCCGCCGCCCGCGCCTTCTACCTGGCCACCGCCGCCAACCCGCAGGGCGTACGGCGGCGCCGGCACCTGCGCACCCGGCAGCGGAAGGTGGTCGCCCTCAACGACGAGGTGCTCGACCTGGCCACCGCCTCCCCCACCGCCCACGAGGAGCTGACCGGCGAGGCGTCCCTGCTCGCCGCGCTCAACGCCGGCCGCACCGGCCGGATGCGCGACATCGTGGAGACCATCCAGGCCGAGCAGGACCGGATCATCCGCGCCGACCTGCCCGGGACCCTGGTCGTGCAGGGCGGCCCCGGCACCGGCAAGACGGCTGTCGCGCTGCACCGGGCGGCGTACCTGCTCTACACCCACCGGCGGGAGCTGGCCACCCGGGGCGTGCTGCTGGTCGGCCCGAACGAGACGTTCCTGCGCTACATCTCCCAGGTGCTGCCGGCGCTGGCCGAGACGGGCGTGCTGCTGCGTACCCCCGGCGACCTGTTCCCCGGCGTCAGCGCCCGGCGGGCGGAGCCGGCGCGGACGGCGGCGCTCAAGGGCCGGGCGGAGATGGCGCAGGTGCTGGCCGCGGCCGTGCGGGACCGGCAGTGGGTGCCCGACGAGCCGCTGGAGATCGAGGTCGAGCGGGAGGTGCTACCGCTGGCCCCGGAGACCGTCCGCGCGGCCCGGGACCGGGCCCGCCACTCCGGCCGGCCGCACAACCTGGCCCGGGCGGTCTTCGACGTCGAGGTCGTGCACGCCCTCGCCGCCCAGGTCGCCGACCGCATCGGCGCGGACCCGCTCGGCGGGGACAACCTGCTCGACGAGGCCGACGTCGCGGAGATCCGCCGGGAACTGCGCGAGGAGCCCGGGGTACGGGCCGCCCTGGACCAGCTCTGGCCGGTGCTCACCCCGCAGCGCCTGCTCGCCGACCTGTACGCCGACCCGGGCCGCATCGCCGCCGTCACGCCCGACTGGACCGACGCCGAGCGGGCGTCGCTGCGCCGCGAGCCGGGCGGCTGGGCTCCGGCCGACGTGCCGCTGCTGGACGAGGCCGCCGAACTGCTCGGCGAGGACGACCGGGCCGCCGAAGCCCGCCGGGAACGCATCCGCGCCCTGCAACGCGAGTACGCCGAGGGCGTGCTGGAGATCGCCCGGGGTTCCCGGTCGATCGACGTGGAGGACGAAGCGGAGGGCGGCGAGATCCTCGGGGTGACCGACCTGCTGGACGCCGACCGGCTGCTGGAACGGCAGCAGTCCGACGACGGGCTGACCACCGCCCAGCGGGCCGCCGCCGACCGGAACTGGGCGTTCGGGCACGTGATCGTCGACGAGGCGCAGGAGCTGTCGCCGATGGCCTGGCGGCTGCTGATGCGCCGCTGCCCCAGCCGGTCCATGACGATCGTCGGGGACGTGGCGCAGACCGGCGCGCTCTCCGGCACCCCGTCGTGGGCCGAGGCGCTGGAGCCGTACGTGGCGCAGCGGTGGCGGCTGGAGGAGCTGACCGTCAGCTACCGCACCCCCGCCGAGATCATGTCGGTGGCGGCCGGGGTGCTGGCCGAGATCGACCCGCACCTGCGCCCGCCCCGCTCGGTGCGGGAGAGCGGGGTGCCGCCGTGGGACCGCGTGGTCGCCGAGGACCGGCTGACCGACGAGCTGGCCGACGTCGCGGTCACCGAGGCGGCGGGCCTGGCCGACGGGCGGCTCGGGGTCATCGTGCCCGCCGGGCGCGTCGACGCGCTGGGGACGGCCCTGGTCGCGGCGCTGCCCGAGGCGGCCGTCGGCGACCACCCGGAGCTGGAGAGCCGGGTGGTGCTGCTGACGGTGGCCCAGGCCAAGGGGCTGGAGTTCGACACCGTCCTGGTGGTCGACCCGGACAGGATCGTCGCCGAGTCGCCGCGCGGGCACAGCGACCTCTACGTCGCGCTCACCCGCGCCACCCAGCGCCTGGGCGTCCTCCGCCCCACCTGACCCAGGCCCACCCGATTCCCCGACCCCACCCGATTCCCCGGCCCGCCCGGGCCTTGGCCCCGCCCGGATCTTGGACAGTTGCTGTCTACAGCGGACGGTAACTGTCCAAGATTGGCGTGGTCGAGGCGCTTTCGGCGCGGCGTCACTCCTCGGTGAAGTTGCCGACCTGGCTGGCGCTGCTGGACTGGTCGCTGGTCGCGCCGCCGGCCGGGGTGCTCAGCCCGCCCGTGGTGGCGTCGCCGGTGGTGGTCGGGGCGACCTTCCCCGGGTGCCGCTCCGGCTGCCGGGCCAGCCGACGGGTGCTCGCCGGCCCGGCCGTGCCGCCGGTCGTCGTGATCGCGCCCTGGCCTCGGGTGGGGCCCCCGTCGCGCAGCACCGCCGGGTCGATCCGGACGTGCGCCGGGTCGTCCGGATCCTCGTCCTGGATGACCCGCTGCACGTCGGTCTGCGGCACGGTGACCTCGTCGAGGGCCCCCTCGCCGTAGACGCCGCTGGCGATCCGTTCCTCGCTCTTGCGGGCGGACTCCCGCATCGTGTCGTCCTCACGCACGTCCATCACCTCGCAGAAGTGTCGGAATCTCCCTGCGTGCCCCACCAGCGGGCGACCAAACACGCCCCGACCACGGGGCGGCCGGACGCGCCCCGACGGCGCGGGTGACCGTGCTGCTATTCGGGGCCCGGCGGGTGTTACCTCGGCGGGCCGCCGGGTAGTCGGGGGGTGCCCCCGCCACGAACGTGAACCGTGCCGTGGCCGAAACGCGGTAGCGGGGCGAGGGAGCGCAGTAGGGACTCATCGCATCCTGAGGAGGACAAGATGAGCACGCAGGCTGCATCCACCAGGCCGATGAACCGCACGCAGGAAGCCCCGAACCGGGCGATGAACGACGTGCCGAACCGCGCGATGCAGGAGGCACCCACCCGGCCGATGCCGATGATGCACGACGGGCACCGGGAGCCGATGATGGCGCCGGGCACGGAGACCAAGCCGTCGTTCGCGACGACGGAGTTCTGGGTCTACGTCGCCTCGGTGATCGGCGTGCTGGCCGCGTCGTACCTGGTCGGCAAGAACTCGGTCGGCGTGGACATCTTCCGCGCGCCGCAGGCCTGGTTCTTCATCACGCTGCTGACCATCGGTTACCTCGGTAGCCGGGGCCTGGCCAAGGCCGGCAGCAACTTCCGCAGCGGCGCGGAGCGCAAGGCCCGGCACTGACGCCGGACCAGCTCCGAGCAGCACGGTGGCCCTCCGGGATTCCCGGGGGGCCACCGTCGCACGTGCGGTTCTACTCCTCGCCGAAGCCCCAGTCCTCGGCGAAGTCACCCTCGACGGCGTCCTCGATCATCTCGCCGGCGACCATCCCGCCGACCGCGCCGAGCGCCGCCCCGGCGACGATCCCGCCCATCCCGGGGCCCCGGCCGTGACCGTGGCCGTGACCGTGCTGCATCGGGTAGCCGTGCTGCGGCGGGTAGCCCTGCGGGGCCCCGAAGCCCTGGGCGCGCAGGCCGCCGTAGCGGGACGTCGTCTCCCGCAGCCAGCCGTCGACCACCTGCGCCCAGTCGACCCGGTCGGCGTCGGCGTGCGAGACGGCGTAGCGGCCGAAGACGTCGTGGCCGGCGCTGAGGAAGCCGCCCCGCTTGTCGCACTCCAGGATCACGTCGATGCCCTGCTGGCTGGTGACGAACGTCAACTCGACCTCGTTGATGGCCTGCGCGTACTGCGGCGCGGCGAAGAACTCGATCTCCTGGTAGAACGGCAGCGTCTGGCGTACGCCATGGATGTGGCCGCGCTCCAGGTCGGCGCCCTTGAAGCGGAAGCCGAGCCGGGCGAACGCCTCCAGGATGCGCTCCTGCACCGGCAACGGGTGCACCGCGACCTGGTCGAGGTCGCTCTTGTCGACGGCCCGGGCCACCGCCACCTCGGTGCGCAGGCCCATGGTCATGCCGTGCAGGCGCTGACCGTACACGTCGGTGATCGGCGTCTCCCACGGCACCGGGAGCTGGAACGGGATCGACAGCTGCTGCTTCGGGGCGAGCTCGAAGGCGCCGCTGACCGGCATCCGGTGGAACTCCATGATGCCCGCGTACTCGCTGTCGCCGCCCTCGATCTCGACCCGGGTGACCAGGCCGACGGCGATCTGTTCGATGGCGGCCGGCGCTTCCCCGCCGACCAGGTTGACCTGGCCGTCGAGGGCCAGGCCGGGCCGGGTGTTCGGGTTCGCCAGGACGGTGTCCACCGTCGGACCGCCCACCCCGAACGCGCTCAACATCTTCTTGAAGACCATCGCCACTCCCGCAGGTGCGCGCTCCACCCTGGAGCGTCGCAGCTCACCCGACCGACCCTAGCCGGCACCCCTGTGAGATGCCTGGGAACACGCCGCGCGCCTCACACCTGCACCACCAGCAGGTCGCCCACCTGCTCGGCGAGCTGGGCGCGGGCGGCCGGGTCGAGCCCCGCGTCGGTGATCAGCACGTCCGCGTCGGCCAGCGGCGCGATGGTGGCGATGCCGATCGTCTCCCACTTGGTGTGGTCGGCCAGCACCACCAGCCGCCGGGCGGCGTGCACGAGCCGCCGGTTGATGCCGGCCTCCAGCAGGTTGGGGGTGGTGAAGCCGGTGCGGGGGCTCATCCCGTGCACGCCGAGGAAGAGCACGTCGACGTTGAGCGTGCTGACCGCGGCCTCGGCCACCGGCCCGGTCAGCGCGTCCGACGGGGTGCGGATGCCGCCGGTGAGCACGACCGTGCGGTCGGCGCGCGGGTCCTCGTAGAGCGCGTCGGCGACGGGGATCGAGTTGGTCACCACGGTCAGCCCACGCACGTCGGCGAGCAGGGTCGCCAGGGCTGCCGTGGTGGTGCCGGCGGACAACGCGATGGCCATGCCGGGCTCGACCAGGGTGGCGGCCCGCTCGGCGATGGCCCGCTTCTCGTCGCGCTGGCGGATCGACTTGGCGGCGAAGCCGGGCTCCTCGGCCGAGCTGGGCCCGGCCAGGGTCGCCCCGCCGTGCACCTTGTCGACCAGGCCCCGCTCGGCAAGCACCTCCAGGTCCCGGCGGATGGTCATGTCGGAGACGCCGAAGCGGCTCACCAGGTGGCTGACCCGCACCCCGCCGCGCTGCCGGATCAGCTCAAGGATGGCGCTCTGCCGTTGCTGGGCGAGCATCGAACCCCTCCTCCCGGACCACGGCCACCTCGCCCGGGGCGACCACCAGCTCCCCGGTGCAGCGGGCGCCGGCGAGCAGCTCGGTGCCGGCGGCGGCGATGCGGGCCGGCCGGTCGGTGTGGTTGACGACGAACAGCCAGCTCCGCCCGTCGCCCCGGCGGCGCACCACCTCCACCCCGGGCGGGGCGTCGGCGGCCGGCCGGACCCCGGCCTCGGCCAGCAGGCGGGCCACCAGGCGGTCGGTGGCGGCGTCGTCCAGCCGGGTGCCCGCATACCAGGCCGCGCCCGCGCCCACCGGGTGCCGGGTCAGCGCCGGGACCCCGGGCAGCGGCCCGTCGGCGTACGAGGCGACGACCTCCGCACCGGCCGGGTGCAGCCACTCGGTCCACACGTCGGCGGCGGAGCCGTCGTCGAGGGTGACCCGCTCGCCCTCGCGCAGCGGGAAGAACTCCTCGGTACGGATGCCGAGCAGCTCCCGGAACGCGCCGGGGTAGCCGCCGAGGCGGATGTGGTCGTGCTCGTCGACGATGCCACTGAAGTACGTCACCAGGGCGGTGCCGCCGGCGGAGACGTACCGGTGCAGGGCCTCGGCGTCGGCGTCGCGGACCAGGTAGAGCGTCGGCGCCAGGACGAGGCGGTAGCGGGACAGGTCGGTCGACGGGTGCACCACGTCGGCGGTGACGCCGGCCCGCCACAGCGCGCCGTACAGGGCGGTGAGCCGATCGGTGTAGGTGACGTCGACGCTGGGGTGGGAGTCCAGCTCGACACCCCACCACGCCTCGTAGTCGAACAGGATCGCCACGTCGGCGTCGACCCGGCTGCCGCGTACCTCGGCGAGTGCCTTGAGGTCGGCGCCGAGCCGGCAGACCTCGCGGAAGACCTTGGTGTCCGCCCCGGCGTGCGGGACGAGCGCCGAATGGTACTTCTCCGCCCCGGCGCGGGACGCCCGCCACTGGAAGAACAGCACCCCGTCGGCGCCCCGGGCCACATGGGCGAGGCTGTTGCGGCGCAGCTGCCCGGGGGCCTTCGCCACGTTGCGGGGCTGCCAGTTCACGGCGCTGGTGGAGTGCTCCATGAGCAGCCACGGCGCGCCCCCGGCGACGCCCCGGGTGTGGTCGGCCGCCAGGGCCAGCCCGACGTGCGACTGCGGGTCGGCGGCGGTGAGGTAGTGGTCGTTGGCGACCAGGTCCACGTCGGCGGCCCAGGAGTGGTAGTCCATGTGCTTGGTGCCCATGCCGATCATGAAGTTGGTGGTGACCGGCTGGCCGACCAGCCGCTTGAGCAGCTCGCGCTCGGCGCGCAGCTGGGCCCGCTGCTCGTCGGAGGAGAAACGCAGGAAGTCGAGCTGCTGGGTGGGGTTGGCGAAGGCCGGTGCGGTGCGCGGGGGGTTGATCTCGGCCCAGTCGCCGTACCGCTGGCTCCAGAAGGTGGTGCCCCAGGCGTCGTTGAGGGCGGCTAGGTCGCCGTAGCGCTCGCGCAGCCAGCCCCGGAACGCCGCCGCGCTGACGTCGCAGTAGCAGTGCACGTTGTGGCAGCCCAGCTCGTTGGAGACGTGCCACATCACCACGGCGGGGTGGTCGGCGTACCGGGTGGCGACGGCCTCGACGAGGGCGAGCGAGCGCTCGCGGAACACCGGCGAGCTGGGGCAGTATGCCTGCCGGCCGCCCGGCCAGAGGATGGTGCCGTCGGCGCGCCGGGGCAGCGTCTCGGGGTGGGCGTGGGCCAGCCACGGCGGCGGGCTGGCGGTGGCGGTGGCGAGGTCGACCTGGATCCCCCCGGCGTGCAGCGTGTCGAGGGCGCGGTCGAGCCAGTCGAAGTCGTACCGGCCGGGGGCCGGCTCCAGCAGGGCCCAGGAGAAGATGCCGGCGGAGACCAGGTTGACCCCGGCGCGGCGCATGAGCTCCACGTCCTCGGCCCAGGTCTGCTCGGGCCACTGCTCGGGGTTGTAGTCGGCGCCGTAGAAGATGCCGTCGCCCTGCCAGCCGCTGTCCTGTCGATCCCGCATGAGGGCACAGCGTGCCCGGCATCCCCAAACCAAGTCAACACTTTTCAACATCGGACTTCTTTACAACGTTTACCTCATCGATCCCCTTGTCACGGCCCGGTTTCGATCGACAGATCGGCTCTTGACAGCGCCGGGCGGACGAGTAGCTTGAGGCGCCTATGGCCGTTCGTGTTCGCTGATGTGGGTTCACGGTGGATCCGCTGTGGCATTCCCGAACGCCCTACCGCCTCACCACCCCCACCCCTCCCCCGGGTGCCGCACACCTTCTTCGTTCGCAGGAGGCACCATGTCCCGTCCCCGTAACCAGGCCGAGTACCTCGCCCGGCTCGTACCCCCCTCTGTCGCCGGCCTGCGCCGGCGCTCGCTGCTGGCCGGCGCGGCCGGCACGGGCGCCCTGCTCGGCACCGGCCTGCTCGCCGGCTGCGGCTCGGACTCCGGGTCCAGCAGCACGGAGTCGAAGACGGTGTCGCTCGGCTCGAACCAGTCCGACCCCAACCCCAAGGACGTGATCGCCAAGGTCATGGCCGGGTTCCAGACCGCCTCCGGCATCCAGGTCGCGATCAACACGGTCGACCACAACACGTTCCAGGAGAACATCAACAACTACCTGCAGGGCAAGCCGGACGACGTCTACACCTGGTTCGCCGGCTACCGCATGCGGTTCTTCGCGGCGAAGGGCCTGGCCGGCGACATCAGCGACGTGTGGGGCAAGCTCTCCGGCTACTCCGACGCGTTCAAGAAGGCGTCGACCGGCGACGACGGCAAGCAGTACTTCGTGCCGGCGTCGTACTACCCGTGGGCGGTGTTCTACCGCAAGTCGGTCTGGCAGCAGCACGGGTACCAGGTGCCGAAGACCCTGGACGAGCTGAACGCCCTCGGCGCGCAGATGAAGAAGGACGGCCTCAGCCCGATCGCCTTCGGCGACAAGGACGGCTGGCCGGCGATGGGCACCTTCGACATCCTCAACCTGCGGATCAACGGCTACCAGTTCCACGTCGACCTGATGGCCGGCAAGGAGGCCTGGACCTCCGACAAGGTGAAGAAGGTCTTCGACACCTGGGCCGGCCTGCTGCCGCTGCACCAGCCCGACAGCCTCGGCCGGACCTGGCAGGAGGCGGCCCAGTCGTTGCAGCAGAAGAAGTCCGGCATGTATCTTCTCGGCCTCTTCGTCGCCCAGCAGTTCGCCGACAACGAGCAGGACGACCTGGACTTCTTCACCTTCCCGGAGATCGACCCGGCGATCGGTGCGAAGGCCCTGGACGCGCCGATCGACGGCTACATGATGGCCCGCAAGCCGAAGTCCGAGGCCAACGCCAAGAAGCTGCTGGAGTATCTCGGCTCGAAGGACGCGGCCGACGTCACCGTCAAGAACGACCCGAGCACCCTGGTCGCCAACGGCGGTGCCGACACCGGCGGCTACACCGCGCTGCAGAAGAAGGCCGCCGAGCTGGTCGGCTCGGCCACCGAGATCGCCCAGTTCCTCGACCGGGACACCCGGCCCGACTTCGCCTCCACGGTGATGATCCCTGCCCTCCAGCAGTTCATCAAGGACCCGAAGGACATCAGCGGGCTGCTCACCAGCATCGAGAACCAGAAGAAGTCGATCTTCACCGACTGACGACGGCGAGAGGCGAGGACACGTGTCCGACCTGCCCCTGATCCAAGCGGATCCCGCCGTGTCGTCGCCGGCCGCGACCACCCGCAAGGG
>NZ_JBHUVA010000044.1:0-52605 GCF_042670805.1 Micromonospora sp. NPDC057141
TTCACGATCAGCCAACGTCAGCATGTTGCGCACGGCGGGCATCCTGTCCCACCGAACCACCAAGATCAAGTGCTACGACTGACTGAACTCGCCGTTTGGCTTAGCGATCTCCGAAGCGCTTACAGTTGTTGGCTGGGCTGAGGGGACTGTTGACGACGATGAGTCTCTTGCGCGCCTTCGGGGCGAAGTTCAAACCCCGCTAAGGGCTACCGACGCGAACCCCATGCCCGGTCGTGATGGTCAATCCGAGCCGGCTCGGCCCACCGTTTACCCCCGAAAACCCCGGCCCAGGGATGTCGGTCAGTAACAACTGATGACTAGCGCTTGGCCGTGTTTGCGCAGCTCAGTGGCAGCTTGCGACAAGCGGTGACAACTTCGATACGGTTACGTTCCGTAACAAGGGGTCGTCGGTTCGAATCCGGCCGTCCCGACACGAGAAAAGCCCTGACCAGCGGAAACGCTGGTCAGGGCTTTTGCTTTCGTCTATGGAGTTTTGAACCGCCCCCCGAACCTCCCCGATTACCCGGGGCGGCAACTAGGTTTGTCATCCGTGGTCATCGTCGTGCGCCCCTGGGCGTGGGGCGTCCGTTCCGGTCGGCGCCGAGGCGTTCGAGGACTTCGGGGACGTCCGGTGCTTGGACGGACGCCGAAGCGCTGATCGCCGACGCCGCCGCCCGCGAACGCGTCGATCCCGACCAATTGACCGTGCACGCCGACCACGGCGGCCGGCGTGGCCGACCGCCGTGGCATCACCGGGGCGAGTCAGATGTACTGCGCCGTCAACGACTGCTTGTTCTTCTTCAGATCTTTGGGCACGCCGGCGAATACCACCTGGCCGCCCTTCTTGCCGCCCTCGGGACCCATGTCGATGATCCAGTCGGCCTGACGGATGACGTCGAGGTTGTGCTCGATGACGACGACGGTGTTGCCGCCGTCGACCAGGCGGTCGATGATGTCGAGCAGGTGCTTCGTGTCGGAGGCGTGCAAGCCGGTGGTCGGCTCGTCCATCACGTAGATGCTGCCCTTCTTGTGCAGCTGCCCGGCGAGCTTCAGCCGCTGGCACTCACCGCCCGACAGCGTGCTCAGCGGCTGGCCGAGCGTCAGGTAGCCGAGGCCGACATCGTGCATGGCCTGTAGTTTCGTGGTGATCTCCGGGTGCTCGAAGAACTCCAGGGCTTCGGCGATGGTCATGTCCAGCACCTCGGCGATGTTCTTGCCGTTGAGCCTGTAGGCGAGAACCTCCTCCTTGAAGCGCTTGCCTTCGCAGATCTCGCACACCAGCTTGGACTCGTCGAGGATCGACATGTCGATGACGATGTAGCCGTTGCCCTGGCAGTTCTCACAGGCGCCGGTGGAGTTGAAGCTGAACAGCGACGCCTTGGCCTTGGTGGCCGTCGCGTAGAGCTTGCGGATGACGTCCATGACGCCGGTGTAGGTGACCGGGATCGAACGACTGTTCGCGCCGACCGGGCTCTGGTCGATGATGATAGCGTCGGGGTGCTGCCGAATGAACGAGTGGTTGATCAGCGAGCTCTTGCCGGAGCCTGCCACGCCCGTAACGGCCGTGAAGACCCCGGCCGGAATGTCGACGCTGACGTCCTTGAGGTTGTTCTCTCGGGCGTGCTCGATCGGCAGCGCGCCGCTGGCCTTGCGGACCTTCTCTTTCATCGACAGGGCCTTGCCGAGCCACTGGCCGGTGAGGGTGTCGGCTTCGAGCAGCTGTTGGTAGCTGCCCTCGAAGACGATGGTGCCGCCCTGCGAGCCGGCCCGCGGGCCCATGTCGACCACGTAGTCGGCCACCTTGATGATGTCGGGGTCGTGCTCGACGACGATCACCGTGTTGCCGTTGTCCCGCAGTTGCCGGAGCAGGTCGTTGAGCCGGTGCACGTCGCGCGGGTGCAGGCCGACGCTCGGCTCGTCGAAGATGTACATGACGTCGTTCAGCGTGCCGTTGAGGTACTTTACGAGCTTGACGCGCTGCGACTCGCCCCCGGAGAGGGTGTCGGTGGTGCGGTCGAGGCTCAGGTAGTCCAGTCCGATGTCGACCAGATGCTGCAGACGGACGAGCAGCGTGCTGACGATGGGGTTGGCGAGCGGGACGTCGATCTTCTTGAGGGCGTCGATCAGCTCATCGATCTGCATGGACGAGTAGTCGGCGATGTTGTGCTCGCCGATCCTGCTCGACAACGCCTGCTGGCTGAGCCGCGAGCCGTTGCACAGGTCGCAGTGTGTCATCTTCATGAAGGGGAGCACGGCCTTCTGGGCGCGCTCGGACAGCGACTTGACGTCCTTCTTGATGTACCGGCGGTTGAACGTGACGATGAGGCCCTCGAACTTCAGCTCGACACCGCCGCCCAGGTCGACCTTGCGCGCCTCGGCGTAGAGCAGCTCGTCCATCTCGGCGTCGGTGAAGTCGGCCAGCTTCTTGTCGGTGTCGAGTCCCGAGCTCATTACGACCTTCCAGGCCCAACTGTCGATCTTGTAGTCGAGCAGCTGGATGGCCCCCTCGGCGAGCGACTTGCCGTAGTCGAGGGCGGTGTCGCGGTTGAACCCCATCTTCTGGCCGATGCCGTTGCAGTCGGGGCACATGCCCTGCGGGTTGTTGAACGAGAAGAGGTAGCCGTGGCCGAGGTTCGGCTGCCCGGCCTTCGCGAAGAGCAACCGCAGCAAGGGGGCGATGTCGGTGGCCGTCCCGGCGGTCGAGTTCGAGCTGCCGCCCAGCCGCTTCTGGTCGACGACGACTGCCATGTTGAGGTTCTTGATGGCGTCGGCGTCCGGCTGCGTGACCTTCGGCAGGAAGTTGCGCACGAAGGCGCTGAAGGTCTCGTTGAGTAGCCGTCGCGCCTCGGCGGCAACGGTGTCGAAGACCATCGATGACTTGCCCGATCCGGAGACACCGGTGAAGATGGTGATCTGCCGCTTGGGGATGCGGACGCTCACGTCCTTGAGGTTGTTCTCGCGTGCGCCGAGGACCTCGATGAATTCCTGCACGGGTGCCCCATAACGTCGAAGGAGGATGCGAAATGGCGGTGGGCCGGGAAGCTATCCGCTGCCCGCTGTGTCGTCGGGTGTCGTGTTCAGCTCGTGCCAGCCGGGGTAGGGGGCAGCGGCGAGCCTGAACGCGTCGCCGTCGGCATCGCCGTAGGAGCCGCCGCGCCGATGCGCGACCTGGGTGACCAGATCCTGTTCGACGAGTCGCCTGACGGGGGCTCGGCCAGCTGTTGCGGCAGCTCGATGCGCTGCGGCTTGAGCAACGTCTCGGCCTGCTCGAGGCGCTCCAGGTGCAGGAGGTCTCTCATCACAAGGACACCTTGTGCGCCAAAAAATGTTTTGTCAACGCACTCCGGCGTGCCGTGCCGGGTCGTCACCCCTCGTTGTCGATGAGCGTCCCGGCCGGGACGCCTGCGGCGTCGAACGGCGTCAGATCGCCCGCATCGCCGGCGCCTCGTGGCGGCGCCGCAGTCGGGAGATGCCGTCGAGCCAGCCGACCTGGCCCTGGTACGGCGGGTCGTCCAGGTCGTACCCGCAATGGATGAACGTCAGCCTGGTCCGGCGCTGGGGGCCGGCCAGGAGGACGCAAGCGCGAAGGCCGTGTGACCACCATCGTCGCCGACCCGGCCGGATCCGGTCGTTGACAAAATGATTTTTGGCGTACAAGGTGTCCTTGTGATGAGAGACCTCCTGTACCTGGAGCGCCTCGAGCAGGCCGAGACGTTGCTCAAGCCGCAGCGCATCGAGCTGCTGCAACAGCTGGCCGAGCCCCGCTCGTGCACCGAGCTCGCGGCGGCGCTGGGCCAGACCTCCCAGCGCGTCTACTACCACGTCAAGCGACTCGTCGAACAGGATCTGGTCACCCAGGTCGCGGAGCGACGGGTCCATGGCATCAACGAAGGCATCTACCAGGCCACAGCCCGCGCATACTGGATCTCTCCCCGCCTTGTCGGGCGGATCGGCGAGCGGCTGCAACGCGACGAGGCGAGCCTCGGCTACCTCCTCGACCTCATGGAGGAAGTCCAGTCGGACGTCGCCATCCTGCTGGGCCGTGCGGCGCGCCGGGCGGCCGAGCATGTCGAGGCGTCCCAGCGGCCGCGCGGGCGCCGGGCCCGGGCCGCGCCGGAGCCTGACCTGCCGTCACTGGGGGTTTCGGGCGAGATCCGGCTGCGGCCGGAGCAGCGGCCGGAGTTCATGACGGACCTGAGGACCGCGCTGCAGGACCTCTTCACGAAGTACGGCGGCGGCGAGGGTGACGCATTCAGGCTCGCCGTCGCCTGCTACCCCGACCGGCACGAGATGCGGCTTGCGACCGACGGCGAGACCGAGCAGGGACGGCATCGATGAGCACGCTGCGCAAGTGCATCCGCATCCACGCGCCGATCGCGACGGTGCGCGAGGCTCTCACGGACCCGGCGGCGATGCGTGTGTGGCTAGCCGAGGACGTCCGGGTGGACGTGCCTGGCCGGTACGAGTTCTGGGGCCGTTTCACCCCGGACGGTGCCGCGCCGCACCAGCACCTGCTGCACGCGGACGACACGTCGCTGCGCTTCGAGTGGCGGCTCGACGGCATCGCCACCGCCGTCGACATCGGTCTGCGTGGCGGGTCCGGTGGCGGTGAGCCCGATGCGACCCTGCTGACGCTCACCCAGACCGACGTGCCCGGCTGGCCCGAGGTGCTGACGGAGACCGGTGACCGGTGCCTGATGCATACGTACTGGGCGCTGACCCTGGCCAACCTGGCCGACCACCTGGAGGGGCGCGACCCCGTCGGGGGATGCGACTTCACCAGCCCGGAGCTGCGCCGGGACGTCCTGATCGCGGCCGACCGGCACGCGGTGTTCACCTCGTTGACCGAGCCCGAGCACATCGCGAAGTGGTTCGGGGTGAAGGTCGAAGCCGAGCTGCACCCGGGCGGCCGGTGGGCGATGGGTGGCTTCGACGTGGACGCCAACCCCGCCCGCATCATCGATGTGCAACCGGGGCGTTCGATGTCCGTCGACTGGGGCGAGATGGTCGCGTCCTGGGAGGTGGCCGACGTCGGTGACGGCCGCAGCCGGCTGACGTTCTTCCGCAGCCGGTACGACCGGGCACAGCCGCCGTACGACGGCTGGCTGGGCTCGCTCAGTGGTCTGGCCGAACTGCGCCGGTACCACGAAATGCACGACTGGCGTCCCATGTGGGTGGAGGTCCGGATCGACGGCACCCCAGAGGGACTCCTGACCAACAATTAGCACGGCAACCACGACAGGAGAAACAACGCATGCGCAAGCTAGTGGTGGGCGTGGGCGACTACTCGCTCGACGGCGTCATCGGCGAGATGGGCAGCCCCTTCTTCATGTTCGCCCGCTCCATCCCCGACGACGCTGAGCACGCGGCCTGGACGGCCGAGGTGCAGCAGGGCGCCGAGGTGCACATCTTCGGCAAGAACACCTACGAGGGCTTCGCCAGCTGGTTCCCGAACGCGGCCGGCGACCCGACGGCCGACATCCTGAACAAGGGCCGCAAGGTCGTGTTCTCCAAGTCTCTCGAGCGGGCCGACTGGGAGAACACGACGATCGCCCGCGGCGACCTCGTCGAGGAGGTCGAGAAGCTGAAGGCCGAGGGCGGCGGGGACATCGCTGCGTACGGCGGTATCAGCTTCCTGCGGTCCCTGGTCCGCGCCAATCTGGTGGACGAGTACCGGCTGACGGTCTACCCGTACCTGGTCGGCAGCGGCGCCACGCTGTTCGACGTGCCCGAGTCGCGCGCCCTCGAGCTGGTCAGCGCCATCCCCTTCGGTAACGGGGTGGTTGGCCTGACGTACCGCAAGGCGAGCGAAGCGCCGGCTGCCTAGGCCTGACTCGAGTTCCCCCCCGGCCGGGTTGGTGCGGCTCGATTGCGTCGCACCAACCCGGTGAACTACGCCGCCCGCCCGGCACGCGCGCTGCCGTTCCGGGTCGCCGGCGCGCCAGCCGCCGCTGTCATCCGCGGCCTGCCGATCGACATCGGCTCGCGCACCGTTCTCGTCGCCGCCCGCCTGTGCGCCGCCGCGCCCCCGTGGCTGCCGGCCCCGGGGCGGCCGTTCAACCGTGAGCCCGCCATCTTCGTTGTTGCGGACTTCCGCCGACCGGCGGCCGCAGTGTAGCAACGCGAGAGATGTGCACCCGCAGGTCCGGTGTGAACATTCTGCCATGGACACCCTTCACTCATGGACAGCGATCGTTACGGGAGGCGAGGGAGCATGACCGCGCCGCTGAGCAAGGACGGTTCCCGGCTCGCTTCACTGACCGGGATGAGATTCCTAGCCGCCCTGATGGTTTTCGGCAGCCACGCCGCCCTCCTCGGGTACCTCCCGCCCGAGAAGGAGTTCAGCCTCGTCAAGTACAGCTATTCCAGCGGCTGGATCGGGGTCGTGTTCTTCTTCGTGCTGAGCGGGTTCGTGCTGACCTGGTCGGTGCGGGAGGGAGAGCCGAAGCGCCTGTTCTGGCGGCGCCGACTGGTCAAGATTTATCCGAACTACCTGGTGGCGTGGGTGGCCGCCATCGCGCTGTCCTGGTGGGCGTTCAAGCTGTTCGACTTTCCGAACCTGGTCCCGGGAACGTTCATGGTGCAGTCCTGGTACCCGAACATCGGGGTCATCGTCTCCACCAACACGGTCGCCTGGTCCATGAGCTGCGAGCTGTTCTTCTATCTCATGTTTCCGCTGCTGTACCGGCTGATCAAGCGCATTCCGGACGAGGGGCTCTGGTGGGCGGCCGGCTCCGTGACGGCGGTCATCGCGGTTGTGCTCCCCGCGATCGCCAGGCTGCTGCCCATGGCCGACGCCGACATGCTGCCCATGCTGAACATGTCTATCCAGCAGGAGTGGTTCATCCAGTGGTTCCCGCTGGCCCGGTGTCTGGAGTTCGTGCTCGGCATGCTGATGGCCCGCATCGTGATCCAGAAGCGGTGGATCGGTCTGCGGATCCTGCCGGCGCTGGCGATCGTCGCGGTCGGCGTGGTGCTCCAGGTCCTGATGTTCCCCAGCTTCTACAGCTTCGCCGCGACGATCGTGCTGCCGATCGCCCTGCTGATCGCCGCGGCGGCCGTTGCCGACTCGACTGGACGCCGCTCGTCGTTCCGGGTCAAGCCGCTGGTGTGGCTCGGCACGATCTCCTACGCGTTCTTCCTCGTCCACTTCCTGGTCCTGCTGTACGGACACATCCCGCTCGGCATCGGCAAGACCTGGCCCGTGCCCACCGCCCTCGGCATCCTCGCAGGCGTCCTGGCGGCGACGATCGTGGTCGCCTGGCTGGTGACGCGGCTGGTCGAGGAGCCGATGATGCGGCGCTGGGCCCGGCCGCGGCGCAAGCCGTCCGCCCCGGCCGAACCGGTGTCCGCCACGCCCGTCACCCCCGAGCCGACACCCGCCGTGGCCGCGAGTCAGCCACTGGAGCGGCACGAGTCGTGACGACCCGCCCGCCCGCATGAGGGCGGAGCCCGATCGGCGGTCGGGCTCCGCCCACTGCGCGGCAGGGCCGTCCGCACCGCCGACGCCAGACACGACAGGGAGACATGGGATGACGCATGGCGAAGCGACGGCCGCGACCTCCGCCCCGCGGGCGGCCGGACCGGATCCGGTGTTCGTGCAGCTGCTCACGCCGGAGGGGGACCGGGTCGAGCACCCGGACTACTCCGTCGACTTCACCGACGACGAGTACCGCTCGCTGTACCGTGACCTCGTCGTGGTCCGCCGGCTCGACGCCGAGGCGACGGCGTTGCAGCGGCAGGGTGAGATCGGGCTGTGGCCGAGCCTGTTGGGGCAGGAGGCGGCGCAGGTCGGTTCGGCCCGGGCGCTGCGGCCGCGGGACATGGCGTTTCCGACGTACCGTGAACACGGCGTCCTGTACTGCCGCGGCGTCGACCCAATCATGCCGCTGAGCCTGTTTCGCGGGGTCGACCAGGGCGCTCTGGATCCGCATGAGTGCGGCTTCGCCGCCTACGCGATCGTGGTCGGCGCGCACGCGTTGCACGCGACCGGCTACGCCATGGGCGTCGTCAAGGACGGCACGGTCGGCACCGACGACGGCGAGGCCGTGATCGCGTACTTCGGCGACGGGGCGACCAGCCAGGGCGACGTCAATGAGGCGTTCATCTGGGCCTCGGTCTTCAACGCGCCGCTGGTGTTCTTCTGCCAGAACAACCAGTACGCGATCTCCGAGCCGCTGGAGCGGCAGACCCGCGTCCCGCTGTACCAACGCGCGTCCGGCTTCGGCTTTCCCGGCCTGCGCGTGGACGGCAACGACGTGCTGGCCTGCTACGCGGTCACCCGCAAGGCCCTCAACGACGCGCGGCACGGGCAGGGCCCGTCGCTGATCGAGGCGTACACCTACCGCATGGGCGCGCACACCACGTCGGACGACCCGTCGCGGTACCGCATCGCCAGCGAGGTGGAGACCTGGCAGGCCAAGGACCCGATCAAGCGGCTGCGCGCGTACCTGACCAAGCAGGGCCTGGCGAAGGACGAGCACTTCGACGCGATCGACGAGGAGGCTCGGGTCGCCGCAGTCGAGCTGCGCCAGCGCGTGCTCGACATGCCCGATCCCGACCCGATGACGATCTTCGACCACGTCTACCCGCACGGCTCGCCGGAGCTGGCGCAGCAGAAGGAGTGGTTCGCGAACTACCTGGCATCCTTCGAGGGGAGCGGGCACTGATGGCGGCGGACAACCTCACGCTCGGCAAGGCCCTCAACATCGGCCTGCGCCGCGCGATGGAGCGCGACCCCAAGGTGCTCGTCATGGGTGAGGACGTGGGCAAGCTCGGGGGCGTCTTCCGGATCACCGACGGCCTGCAAAAGGACTTCGGCGACGAGCGAGTCATCGACACCCCGCTGGCCGAGTCCGGCATCATCGGCACCGCGGTCGGCCTGGCCATCCGCGGCTACCGGCCGGTCTGCGAGATCCAGTTCGACGGTTTCGTCTACCCGGCCTATGACCAGATCGTGTCGCAGGTGGCGAAGATGCACTTCCGCTCGCGGGGCAAGGTGAGCCTGCCGATCGTCATCCGGATCCCCTTCGGCGGCGGCATTGGCGCGGTCGAGCACCATTCCGAGTCTCCCGAGGCGTACTTCGCGCACACCGCCGGCCTGAAGGTTGTCTCGTGCGCCAACCCGGACGACGCGTACTGGATGATCCAGCAGTCGATCGAGTCCGACGACCCGATCATCTTCCTGGAGCCCAAGCGCCGCTACTGGGAGAAGGGGCAGGTCAACGTCGACGGCGTGAGCCTGCCGCTGCACGCCTCGCGGGTCGCCCGCCCTGGCACCGATGCCACGGTGGTCACCTACGGCCCGATGGTCCGCATCGCGCTCGACGCCGCCACCGCGGCCGCCGAGGACGGCCGCGACATCGAGGTCATCGACCTGCGCACGCTCTCGCCGCTGGACATGCGCCCGGTGTACGAGTCCGTCCACCGGACCGGCCGCGCCGTCGTCGTGCACGAGGCCCCCGGAAACCTGGGCCTCGGCGCCGAGGTTGCCGCCCGGATCACCGAGGAGTGCTTCTACTTCCTCGATGCGCCGGTCCTGCGCGTCACCGGGTTCGACACGCCGTACCCGGCCGCCCGCGTGGAGGAGGAGTACCTGCCCGACCTGGACCGGGTGCTCGACGCCGTCGACCGCTCGTTCGGGTTCTAGGGGGCCGCGCATGAGCAGGATAAGGGAGTTCAACCTGCCCGACCTGGGCGAGGGCCTCACCGAGGGCGAGATCCTCAAGTGGCTCGTCGCCGAGGGCGAGACCATCACGCTCAACCAGCCGATCGTCGAGGTCGAGACAGCGAAGGCGGCGGTCGAGATCCCGGCGAAGTGGGCCGGCCAGGTGACTAGGATCTTCCACCCGGAAGGCACCACGGTCGAGGTCGGCAGTCCGATCATCGCCATCGACACACACCCCTCCGCCGCTCGCACAGCGGTGCTCGTGGGCTACGGCCCGAGGACGACCACGGCCAAGCGCCGTCCAAGGTCAGCTGCAACTGCGGCGGTTGTACGCGACGAGCCCGCACCCGTAACTGGAGGCCCTGTGCTGGCCAAGCCTCCGGTACGCAAGCTCGCTCGGGATCTCGGCGTGGACCTCGCCGGCATCCGGGGCACCGGGCCCGACGGCTCGATCACCCGGGACGACGTCGCCGGGGCGCGGCCCGCTCCGGCCGCGGTCCAGGCGTCCCGCATCGTCCTCACCGGCGAGCGTGTGGAGCGCGTCCCGGTCAAGGGCGTGCGGAAGCTGACCGCCGAGAACATGGTGGCCAGCGCGTTCACCGCACCCCACGTGACCCAGTTCGTCACGGTCGATGTGACCCGCTCGATGAAGGCCCTGGAGAAGCTCAAGGCCCACCGCGACTGGCGGGACGTGCACGTCTCCCCGCTGCTGCTGGTGGCCAAGGCGGTACTGCTGGCGATCCGGCGGTACCCGATGGTCAACTCGACCTGGGCCGGCGACGAGATCGTCGTCAAGCACCACGTCAACCTGGGCATCGCCGCCGCCACCCAGCGGGGCCTCATCGTCCCCAACATCAAGGATGCCGGTGCGTGTACGGTGCGGGAGCTCGCCGACGCGCTCGACACACTGGTCGCCACCGCCCGCGACGGCAGGACACCGCCGGCCGATCTGACCGGCGGCACCTTCACCATCACGAACGTCGGCGTCTTCGGCGTCGACACCGGCACCCCGATCCTCCCGCCGGGCGAGTCGGCCATCCTGGTCCTCGGCGCCATCCGCGAGCAGCCCTGGGTCCACCGCGGCAAGGTGAAGAGCCGGCGGGTGAGCACCCTCGGCGTGTCGTTCGACCACCGCGTCGTCGACGGCGAGCTGGGCTCCAGGTTCCTGCGCGACGTCGGCGCCTTCCTGGAAGACCCGGAGCTTGCCCTGCTCGCCTGGGGTTGATGCCGCCACCCGTGACGCCCGCGAACCGCCCGGCCCGACCGGCCGGGCGGTCCGGCCGTGCCATGAATGCGCAGGTCAGGATGCGCACGGGCAAAGACGATGGCGGTGTCCGGCGTTGCCTAGGGTGCTGACATGGCCGCCTCGCATCGTACGGATGCGGCGGGAGGGCTGGCCCCGCCCCGGTAGCGGCGAAGAGGGGATTGCCATGTCAGTGCACGATGTCAACCCGGCGACGCTCGAGCCGCGAGCGTTCGCCCAACTGGTGAAGCGCAGCTCGGCCGACGACCTGCGCCGGCTGATCACCGGCGAGCAGCGCGATGAGGTGCTGGCCACGATCTTCGACCGGATGCCCGGCGTGTTCCGGGCCGACCGGGCGGGAACGACGGCGGCGGTGCTGCACTGGAAGGTCGGCGACCGGCCCGGCGGCGGAGCCGACACCTACGAGCTTGTCATCGCCGATCGCACCTGCACGCTGTCGGCCGCGCCGGACCGGCCGCCGACACTCGAGCTGAGCATCGGCGGTGTGGACTTCCTGAAGATGGTGACGGGCAACGCCAACCCCGTCGCGCTGTTCGTGCTCGGCAAGCTGAAGGCGAGGGGCGACATTGGGCTGACCGCCCGGGTACCGAACCTGTTCGACGTGCCCAAGGCATGATGTCGCAGACGACGAAGGCCGTCGGACGCCGAGCGTCCGACGGCCCCGTCGCGTAGCGCGCCGGTCAAGTGTTCGGTGCGCGCGGGGGCAGCCGGGCACCGATGGAGCGGGCGGCGGTCAGGGCCGCCCACGACACCACGGTGACCAGCGAGGCGTCGTGCGGGTGGTGGCGCTTGAAGCCGGCGATGACCGCGGGGCCGACCTGGTACGCCGATAGCGCCGTCAGCATCGCGAGCCGACCGGTCGGCAGCTCGTCGTCCGGCACGCCGGTCAGCGCGCTGTCCACCCAGGACGCCGACGGGCCGGGCGGGGTGCCGTCCCAGGCGGCGAGCCGCGCCCGCACCCGGTCCTGGATGCGTTCGGGGACGACCGGTGCCGCCGCCGCCGCGATCGCCGAACCGGCCCGGGCGAGCGCCTGCGCGATGCGGGTGGTTCCGGCCCACGCCAGGTCCGGTGGGACGGTGACCGGCGGCAGCAGGTCCAGTGCGGCACCGGCGACAACGGGGCGATAGGCGAGGGAGCTCATGACGCGTCCGGCCATCCACTTCGCGCCGCGCCGCGCCCGGCCGGTCAGCGGCGGCAGCGGCGAGGGTTGCAGGAAGACGCTGACCATCCGGTTGATGTAGTGGAAGACCACCGCGACGCCACCGAGGTCCGGCAGCTGCGCCGCGGGGAACGGCACCGCGGCGTCCAGCACCGGGCGGCGGGCCCATCGCACGACGGCTCGCAGCCCGGGGTCGGTGACGTCGTCGAGGCGGTCGGCGGCGATCGCGGCCGAGTCGGGCCGGTTGTCGAGGCCGGACAGGGTGGCGCCGTGGACGTCGACGCAGTAGGGGCAGGCGTTGGCCGCCGAGACGGCGGTGGCGACCGCCTCCTTCGTCGCGCGGGGTGCGGTCGCGGTCACCAGCAGACTCTCGTGCAGCATGACCCAGGCGGCGGCGAGCACGGCCGGGGCCGGCGAGTGCAGCGCGATCGGCGGGGCGAGCATGCCGAAGTCCCGCTCGACCTGGCGGTACACCTCACGGACCAGCCCGGTCGCGGCCGACGGGTCGACGGGGGTCACATGTTCGACGTGGGCCAGCGCGGCGCGGCGGGCCACGCGGGTTGTGAGCAGCGCGGTCAAGGAAGCCTCGCAGAGGTGACGGGAGCCCGCCGGAAGGGTTCTGGCGGGCTCCGATTGCCGACAGGCTGACAGAGTGAGGCGGGCTGAGGGGGTCTCAGGAACGGTCGAGCACCGGCCGCCGGGCGGCCGACAGGCCCGTCGGCGACGGCGCTCCGTAGGTGACGGCGACGCCGCGCTCCTGCAACGCCCGCACGATGCCCGGCACGGCGCGTTCGGCGAGCGCGGAGATGGTCAGTGCGGGATTGACGGTCAGGGCGCCCGGCACGGCCGAGCCGTCGGTGACGAAGATGCCGGGGTGGCCGCGCAGCTCATGCCGCGCGTCGAGGGCGGAGGTGGCCGGGTCGTCGCCGATGCGGCAGGAGGCGAGCGGGTGGACCGTGTAGGCGCCGACGAGGTCATTGGTCCACGGTGTCACCGTCGCCAGCCCGTCACGTTCCAGGATGTCCTTGACGTCGGCGTCGGAGAGGTTCCAGCCCCGCCAGGTGTTCTTCGTCGGCTTGTAGGACAGCGGGCCGTGACCGAGCATCTGCTGCGACATCCGGTGCGCGTTGCCGGTCTCAGGTGGCGGGCCGAACACGCCCTCGTTGTCGTCCTCCGACATCGTGAAGATGGTCAGCCACGACTTCCAGGTGCGCAGCATCTCCTTCTTCTCCACGCCGAACCAGCTGCTCGCGCTCGGATCCTTGACCTGCGTCAGGATCGTGCCGAGGCCGGGTGGGAAGTACAGCTGCTCCAGCGAGTACCGTTCGAATTCCGGCAGGTCGCCGTCGAGCTTGTCCCAGCTGGCGATGGTGGGGCCACGGCCGATCTGATACGCCTCGTAGGGCACGCCGTCGCCGCGGTCCAGGCCGAGGACGTCGCGGATGCGTTCCTCGGAGAAGACCGCGGTGTTGAGCCGCTCGCCGTTGCCGGAGAAGTAGCGGCCTACCGCATACGGCATGGTGCCGAGGTCCGCCTCGGAGCGCTGCAGGATGACCGGGGTGGCGCCGGCGCCGGCGGCGACGATCACGATCTTCGCGTCGATGACACCTTCGCCGTGCAGGATACGGTAGTCCTCGTCGTCGACGATGCGGTAGTGCACCCGGTAGGAGCGGTCCGGGTGGCGGGTGATGCGCTGCACCTCGTGCAGCGGCCGGATCTGCGCGCCGTGCGTGAGCGCCCCGGGCAGGTAGTTGAGCAGGAGTGAGCGTTTGGCGTCGAACCGGCAGCCGGCCATCATCCAGTTGCAGTTGGTGCACATGCCGACGTCGACGGCGGACGGCGACGGGTTGGCGGTGCGGCCGGCGTGCGCGCACGCGGCGGCGAAGAGACCGCCTGCGTAGGGCACCTGGTCCCATCGCTGCTGGGTGATCGGCAGCGCCTCGGACACCACGTCGTACCAGGGGTCGAGGGTGTCGCGGGTGATCTCGGCCGGCCACATCCGGCGGCCGATGCTGCCCCGCCGCTCGAAGACGAAGCGCGGCGCCCGGGGCATCGTGGCGAAGTACACGACGCTGCCCCCGCCGACGCAGTTGCCGCCGAGCACGCTCATGCCGTCGCCGACGACGAAGTCGAACGCCCGGGTGTAGGACGATCCCAGCTTGAAGTCGTGGTCGAACTCGTCGGTCTCCAGCCAGGGCCCGCGTTCGAGAATGACCACCTTGGCGCCGCCTGCGGCGAGGTGGTACGCGGTGATCGCGCCGCCGAAGCCGCTGCCGATCACCAGAACGTCGGTCGATTCCGCGTGCGTCATGCCGGGCTCCCGGTCGGGGTCGTGTTCGGGTGGATGGGGGCGAGCTGACGGCCGTACGAGAACCGCGGGAAACGCCACAGGCCGTCGGCGTCGGGCGCCGCGTAGCCGATCGCGAGCAGGCCCGGATGGCCGGTGGCGAGCGCGTCGGCGGTGTTCAGGTGCGCCGCGCTGTCGTAGGCCATGTTGCTGAACAGCGCGAGACCGATCCAGAGCTGCTTCTCCGGGTGCTCGGGGTCGGTGAGCCGGCGCACGAGCGCGGTACGGTGCGCGAAGTCCAAGGCGACGAACGGGGGGACGTCGTCGGCGAGGACCAGGTCGTGTTCGGCGGCGTACTCGCTGGCGTGCATGTTGAGCAGGAACGCCATCGTCTCGAGCTGGTGGGCGAGCCCACCGGCCGACCAGGCCAGCAGTTCCAGCGCGCCGGCGGCGACCGCGCCGCTGCCGGGGGCCGCGCCGAGGCAGACCCGGTCCCCGTCGAAGCGGCGTTCGCCGGGAATGATGGTGTCCGCGTACGCCTCGATCACCATTGCCTGGTCGGGTTCGATGTCCGCATTGGAGGTGAATGCGGGAAAGGTATCGGATTGCACGGCGGCTCCTGACGAGAAATGCGGAACAAAGCCCACGCGCATCGTCTCCGCCGCGGTTTCTGCAATGCACCTTCGGCCGTGCTGACCACCGAGTTCTTTGATCGTGCGGTGATCCGCGAATATCGACGTCAGGTATTCCTGCCGTACCGCGCGGGCCGATAACGTGGCGCGCAGTGTGGTGGTTGTCAGCACCTGCCACCGTCGAGAATGACGGGAGAAAGTCGTGGTCGTCGGCCGGGTGGCTTCCTCGGTGGCGCAACGCCAGGTCAAGTACGTGAGCGTCGTGCCATGGTCCAGTGCATCGGGTCTAGTTGCCGAAATCTATGCGCAGATTGCCGATGAGATGCGGCTGGTGGTGCCGCCGGCGCAATTGCATTCGCCGTCGCCGGACCTGCTGGCCGCGTATTGGATGCTCACTCGCGAGCCGCTGGTGGCACCCGCGGTGCCGCGCGCCGAGAAGGAGGCAATCGCCGCCGCCGTCGCGGTGGCCAACATCTGTCCCTGCTGTGTGGAGGTACACACCGTCGGCATGTACGACCTGAGCGGTGAGCACGACGCGGAGGCGGTCGCGGGTGACCGGGTGGAGGCGATGGCCGACCCGGCGCTGCGGGCGCTGACCGCCTGGGCCCGTACCGCCCACCAGCTCGACGACGCGGCACCGGAGCCGGCCGGGCTCAGCGCGGCCGAACGGGCCGAGCTGATCGGTGTGGCGGTGGCGTTCCACTACGTCAGTCGCGTGGTGAACGTGTTCCTGTCCAGCTATTTCCTGCCGCCGGGTCTCGGTCCCAGAGCCCGGCGGCGGATGAAGCAGGGGATCGGCCGGCTCCTGCGCCCCACCCTGCGCACACCCCGGCCGGGCGGCCGGTCCGTCGGGCTGCTTGCGCCGGCCCCGCCGCCGGAGGGTGTGACCTGGGCCGCCGGCAACGACGACGTCGCCGCCGCGGTCGCCCGGTCCTACCGGACGTTCGAGCTCGCCGGTGCGCGGTCCCTGCCGGACGCGGTCCGCCGGGTGGTCCTGGACCGGCTGGCGGCATGGCGGGGCGAGGACACCGGCCTCAGCACGGCCTGGTGCGAGGACTTGATCGCGGACCTGCCGGCGCACGAGCGGCCCGCGGGCCGGCTGGCGTTGCTGACGGCGATGTCGTCGCATCAGGTCGACGAGGAGGTCGTCGCGGAGTTCCGCCGGTTCGACCCGTCCGACGCCGGGCTTGTGGACGCGGTTGCCTGGTCGGCGTTCACTGCGTCTCGGCTGATCGGCAACCGATTGGCGGCGGCGCGGACGGACGCACCGCCGGTGGTGAGCAACTTCGGAGACCTGGAGGATGCCGGATGGCGCAACTCGGGGCGGCACGACCGCGGCAGGGCGGCCTGAACGGGCCGGAGCCACCCCGTCGGGCTGAACGTGCTCCAGCTCGTCTTCCCGCGGGTGGAGCGGCACCTGTTCTACGACACGATCGTCTTCCTGCCGATGGTGGTCGCGGTCATCCTGCACCTGGGGCCGACCCAGGCGGAGGCCGACGCGGTCCCTGCACCCGCGCGCGGCCGCTGACCGGCGACGGCCCGTACCTCGTCGCTTACCACGTGCGGCTGGCCGGCGGCGCGGAGGTGTCGGCCGTGACCCGGTTCGGCGTCGACGTCCCGGTGGCACCGATCGCCGGTGACCCGGCCGCCGTGGCGGTGCCGGGCACCAGCACGTCTGCGCCGACCCGATGACCGTCGCACTGCTCGGGGTCGACGCGGCGCTGCCGTTGGCGCTCGCCCACGCGCTGCTGCGGCGCCTGGGACGACGACACCGACGCTCCTGAGGCCGGAGGCGCCCGCCTCCGGCCTGGATCACCCAAGGTTGAGGAGGCAAGGCAATGCCGACCACGCTCGGCTCTCTGCGCCGTCTGGTGCTGACGCCGTCGTTCAAGGACGTCTCATTTGCACACCGGGGCTTCCCGGCCGTGCCGACCGACGCGACCCGCCGGCTCGAGGCCATCCCGCAGGCGGTGCTTGTCGGCTTCGAATGGGGCATCGACACCCGCACGGAGGCGGAGCTCGTCCGGCGGCTGGAGCTGGTGGAGCCGGAGATGCGCGGCTTCGCCTACGAGGGCGCCACGATGGCCGTCACGGTGCTCGACGCGATGGCCGGCGGCCGTGGCCGCCGCGCGCAGCGCCTGCTGTCCGGCGCCGCCGTGCCCCACACGTTCTTGACCTACATCGGAATCGGGTTCGCCATGGCCCGGCTGCCCCGGCCGCTGTGGAAGAAGATCCTGCCCGATCTCACTGGCACGCCGTACTACCCCACGATGAGCTGGCTCGCCGTGGACGGCTACGGCTTCGACCGTGCCTACTTCGAGACCGAGCGTTGGGTGACCCGCCAGGAACGGCTGGCCCCGTACCCCTGGCAGGGCCGCGCCGACTATTTCCAGCGCGCCTGCGACCAGGGTGTCGGCCGAGCGCTGTGGTTCATCCACGGCGGGCAGGTGCCCGACGTCGTCGCCGCCGTCCGGCGCTTCGCCGCGGACCGGCAGGCCGACCTGTGGAGCGGGGTGGGGCTGGCGGCCACGTTCGCCGGCGGCAGCGACGCCTCCGGCTTCGCGGCGCTGCGCGACGGCGCGGGGGAGCACTGGACCCACGTCGCGCAGGGCTCCGTCTTCGCGGCCAAGGCGCGGGTCTTCTCCGGCTTCGAGCCTGGGCACACCGCGGTCGCGGTCATCACCCTGACGGACCTGACGGTCGCGCAGGCGGCGGCCCTCGCCGACGAGGTGGCCGTCACCGACGCCGACGTGCCCGCCGGCGACCTCGACTATGAGGTGTGGCGCTCGAAGATCCGCGACGCCGTCGGCGCCCGGGCCGGGTCCCCGCGGTAGCGAGCGGCACTCACCAGGAACCGATCCGACTTCGGGGACCGCAAGCGCGGAGACGCTCGGGCGGGCGCTGCTCATCAACAATTTGTCGAATCTGTCTGACTGGGGGACCGAATGACGATGCTCCAATCCCTTCGACGACGCATCCTGACGCCCGACGTCAAGCAGACCAGGATGGACGTGCGCGGCTTCCATGTGAAGAGCCCCGAGGCGCGCGACCGGCTGGAGGCGGTCGGACGGTACTTCCTGACCGGGTACGCCATCGCCGCCGAGGCCGTCCACCCTGCGGACGCCGACGAGCGGCTCGACGGCGTCCCGCACGCCTACCGCGGCTTCGCCTACGAGGGCGCCTCCATGGCGTTCGCGGTTCGTGACGGGCTGCCCGTCGGCGGTTCCCGCCACGTCGAGGACTTCCTCGCCGGCCCGGCCGACGCCCACCCCTACATGGCGTACGTGGGCGTCGGCTGGGCCATGGCGCGGATACCGCGGTTCCGCTGGCCGAAGCTGCACGCGCCGGACCCGCTGCTGCGGTGGCTGGTGCTGGACGGCTACGGATTCCATCAGGCGTACTTCAAGACCCGGCAGTACGTCGAGCAGCGCTACCAGGCCGAGACGTTCCCGTGGCCGGTGGACGGTCCGGCCTGGTACACCAACCGCGTCATCGACCAGGGCGTCGGGCGTGCCACCTGGTTCGTGTGCGGCACCGACCCCCGACGCGTCGTGGCGACCTTCGAGCGTTTCGACGAGCGTCGTCGCGGCGACCTGTACGCCGGGGCCGGCCTGGCCGCCACGTACGCCGGCGGCAGCGACGAGGCGGAGCTGGCCTGGTTCAAGGAGGCCGCCGGCGCCTACGCCGGCGACGTCGCGCAGGGCTCGGCGTTCGCCGCCGCCGCCCGCGTCCGGGCCGGTCTCGTCGTGGCGCACAACGAGATCGCGACCGGGGTGCTCTGCGGGCAGACCCCGGACGCGGCGGCCAAGGTGACCGACGAGGCGCTCGTCGGGCTGCCGTTTGACGACGAGCTTCCCGCATACGAGATCTGGCGGCTCCGCATCAAGGCGGCGCTCACAGCGGGCTTGGAGAGGTGACCTGACATGACCAAACTCGCGGTGGTGGGCATGGCGTGCCGATATCCGGACGCCACCTCACCGAGGGAGCTGTGGGAGAATGCGCTGGCCGGGCGCCGCGCCTTCCGCCGGCTGCCCGACGAACGCATGCGGCTCGAGGACTACTACGACGCCGACCCCAAGGCCAAGGACCGGTTCTACGCCCGCCTCGCGGCGGTCATCGAGGACTACGAGTTCGACCGGGTCGCCTACAAGATCGCAGGCAGCACGTACCGGTCGACCGACCTGACCCACTGGCTGGCCCTGGACGTCGCCGCCCTCGCGCTGGCCGACGCGGGCTTCCCGATGGCCGAAGGCCTGCCCCGGGAACGCACGGCGGTCATCGTCGGCAACAGCCTCACCGGTGAGTTCGCCCGGGCGAACCAGATGCGGCTGCGGTGGCCGTACGTGAGCCGCACGGTCAGCGCCGCCCTCAAGGCCCAGGACTGGGACGACCAGCAGATGCAGAGCTTCCTGCAGGACCTGGAGGACGCCTACAAGGCGCCGTTCCCGGAGATCGACGAGGACACCCTCGCCGGTGCGCTGTCCAACACCATCGCCGGGCGCATCTGCAACCACTTCGACTTCAAGGGCGGGGGCTACACCGTCGACGGCGCCTGCTCGTCCTCGCTGCTGTCCGTGGCGACCGCCTGCAAGGCTCTCGTCGACGGTGAGGCCGACGTCGCGGTGGCCGGCGGGGTCGACCTGTCCATCGACCCGTTCGAGATCATCGGGTTCGCCAAGACGGGCGCGCTCGCCACCGGGGAGATGCGCGTCTACGACCGCGGCTCCAACGGGTTCTGGCCCGGCGAGGGCTGCGGCATGATCGTGCTGATGCGCGAGCCGGAGGCGCGGGCCGCCGGGCACCGGATCTACGCGTCCATCGCCGGCTGGGGCATCTCCTCCGACGGCAAGGGCGGCATCACCCGGCCGGAGGCTGGTGGCTACCAGCTCGCCCTGCGCCGCGCGTACCAGCGGGCCGGCTTCGGCATCGAGACCGTCGCCCTGTTCGAGGGGCACGGCACCGGTACGAAGGTCGGCGACGCCACCGAGCTCACCGCCCTGTCGGCGGCCCGCCGCGAGGCGGACCCGACGGCGGCGCCGGCCGTGATCGGCTCCATCAAGGGCATGATCGGCCACACGAAGGCCGCGGCCGGCGTCGCCGGGCTCATCAAGGCCACGCTGGCCGCCTACCACCAGGTGCTGCCCCCGGCGATCGGCACCCGCGACCCGCACGAGGTTCTCAGCGGGGACGCACCCGCGCTGCGGGTGCTGCGCAAGGCGGAGGCCTGGCCCAAGGACATGCCGGTGCGCGTCGGCGTCACCGCCATGGGCTTCGGCGGGATCAACACCCACGTCGTGCTCGAGAACACCGAGCCGCGTCACCGGACGCCGCTCAACAGCCGCACCCGGGCACTGGCCTCCTCGCTGCAGGACGCCGAGCTGCTGGTGGCCGACGGCGCGTCACCGCAGGAGCTGCGGGAGAAGCTCGACGAACTCGGGCACTTCGTGTCCGGCGTCTCCTACGCCCAGCTGGCCGACCTCGCCGTCACGCTGCACAACGGGCTGCGGGACCTGCCCTACCGGGCCGCGGTCATCGCGTCCTCGCCCGAGCACGCCGTGCAGCGCCTGACGGGGCTGTGCCGGGTCATCGACGAGGGCGACGTCAGCTACTTCAGCGAGGACGGCAACAGTTTCCTCGGCCACGTCAGCGGGCCGGGCAGGGTCGGCTTCCTCTTCCCGGGTCAGGGCTCGGGCCGGGGGGTGTCCGGCGGGGCCATGCGCCGCCGGTTCGCCGAGGCCGAGGAGGTCTACGTCGACGCTGCGCTGCCGGTCGCCGGTGACGTCGTGGCCACCGAGGTCGCCCAGCCGCGCATCGTCACCGGCTCGATGGCGGGACTGCGGGTCATGTCCGCGCTCGGCATCGAGGCGAGCGTCGCCGTCGGACACAGCCTCGGCGAGCTCGCGGCGTTGCAGTGGGCTGGCGCCATGGACGAGGCCGCCCTGCTGCGCATCGCCGCCCTGCGCGGACGCACGATGGCGCAGCACAGCGCCTCGGGCACCATGGCCGGGATCGCGGCCCCGCCGGAGAGCGTCGAGACGCTCGTCGCCGGGCTTCCCGTCGTCATCGCCGGCTACAACGGTCCCTCGCAGACCGTGGTCGCCGGGCCGCTGGACGCGATCCAGGCCGTCGGTGCGCGGGCGGACGCCGCCGCCGTGCCGTGGACTATGCTGCGCGTCTCCCACGCCTTCCACTCTCCGCTGGTCGCCCCCGCCGCCGCCGCGTTCGGCGCCGCCCTCGCCCACGAGGACTTCGCCCCGGTCGGCCGCCGGATCGTCTCCACCGTGACCGGCGACGTGCTGCACCGCGACACCGACGTCGCGGCGCTGCTGCACCGCCAGATCACCGACCCGGTGCTGTTCAACCAGGCGATCGAGCTGGCCGCCAAGGAGATCGACCTGTTTGTCGAGGTCGGGCCCGGGCGGGTGCTGAGTGAGCTGGCGGCTGCGGCGACCGACGTGCCCGCGGTGGCCCTGAACACCGACGACGAGTCGATCGCCGGGGTGCTCCGCGCGGTGGCCGCCGCCTATGTCGTCGGCGCCGCGCCGGTGGACAGCGCGCTGTTCCACGGCCGGCTCGTCCGGCCGGTGACGGTCGGCGTGCCGTCCAAGTTCTTCGCCAGCCCGTGCGAGCAGGCGCCGCAGGTCCGCACGGCACGGCGCGACGCGCTGCGGCTGGTGCCCGCCGTCGAGCCGCTCGAGCCGGCGGCGCCGGCCACCGACGCGCCGTCCACGGCGGAGGAGTCCACCACCGACCTGCTGCGGCGGATCGCCGCCGAGCGGGCCGAGCTGCCGGTGGAACTCGTCCGCGCCGACAGTCGGCTCCTGGACGACCTGCACCTGAGCTCCATCACCGTGGGCCGGGTGCTCAACGGGGTCGCCCAGCAGATGGGCCTGCCGGCCGCGCAACTGCCGACGAACCTCGCCACTGCCACCATCGATGAGCTGGCGACCGCGCTCGACGAGCTCGCCCTCACCGCCCACGACGGCGCCGCCCTGACCGTCACCCAGGTGAGCGGTGCGGCCCCGTGGGCCCGGGCGTGGTCGGTCGACCTCGACGCGGTACCGCTGTCCGCACCGGTCGCGCGGCAGGACGACGGCCGCTGGGAGGTGCACGCCGGCCCGGAGCATCCGCTCGCCGAGCCGCTACGCCGGGCGCTGGAACGCGCCGGGGTCGGCGGCGGTGTGCTCGTCTGCCTGCCCGAGCAGTGCACCCAGGACCAGCTGCGGATCGCGTTGGACGGCGCCAAGGCCGCGGTGTCCGGCGGCGGAGCCGGCCGTGGCCCCGGGCGGTTCGTGCTCGTGCAGCACGGCCGCGGCGCGGCCGGCGTGGCCAAGACGGTCCGGCTGGAGGCACCGCACCTGATCACTACGGTCGTTGACGTGCCACCGGTCGCCGCCGCGGTCGACTGGGTCGTCGGCGAGGTCGCCGCGACCACCGGCTTCTCGGAGGCCTTCTACGACGCCGACGGGGTGCGGCGCGTGCCGACCCTGCGCCCGATGCCGGTCGAGCCGACGATCACGCACACCCTGCTGGACCGGACCGACGTGCTGCTGGTGACCGGGGGCGGCAAGGGCATCACCGCGGAGTGCGCGCTGGCGATGGCCACCGACAGCGGGGCGTCGCTCGCACTGCTCGGCCGCTCGGATCCGGCGCAGGACGCCGAGCTGGCAGCCAACCTGCAGCGCATGACCGAGCAGGGCGTCAACGTCAGGTACTGCCAGGCCGACGTCACCGACGCGGCGGCGGTCCGCTCGGCCGTCGCGGAGCTGGCCCGGGAGCTCGGCCCGATCACGGCCGTGCTGCACGGGGCAGGCCGCAACGAGCCCGCCTCGGTGACCAACCTCGACATGGCGGCGTTCCGCCGCACGTTCGCCCCGAAGCTTGACGGGCTGCGGGCCGTCCTGGACGCGGTCGACCCCTCGGGGCTGAAGCTGCTGGTGACCCTCGGCAGCATCATCGGCAGGGCTGGGTTGCGCGGCGAGGCGCACTACGCCACCGCCAACGAGTGGCTCGCCGACCTCACCCAACAGACCGGCCGGGACTTCCCGAACTGCCGGACGCTGTGCATGGAGTGGTCCGTGTGGTCCGGCGTCGGCATGGGCGAGCGGCTGTCGGTCGTTGAGTCCCTGACCCGCGAGGGCGTCGTCCCGCTCACCCCGGACCAGGGCATCGGGATCCTGCGCCGGCTGCTGGCCGACCCCGAGGCGCCGCCGGTCGTTGTGATCAGCGGCCGCACCCAGGGGATCGACACCGTCCAGTACGACAAGCCGGAACTGCCGCTGCTGCGCTTCGTGGAGCGCCCGCTGGTGCGCTACCACGGGGTGGAGCTCGTCACCGAGGTTGAACTGAGCGCCGGCACGGACCTGTACCTCGCCGATCACCGGCTCGACGGCAACCTGCTGTTCCCCGCCGTCTTCGGAATGGAGGCGATGGCGCAGGTCACCATGGCCGTCACCGGGCACCCCGGGGTCCCGGTGATCGAGGACGCCCGGTTCCTGCGGCCGATCGTGGTGCCACCGGACGGCAGTACGGTGATCCGGATCGCGGCGGTGGTCACCACCGACGACACGGTCGAGGTGGTCATCCGCAGCGCCGAGACGCAATTTGCCGCCGAGCACTTCAGGGCGCGGCTGTGCCTCAACCGGGGCGTGGCCCCGGACGGGCCGCCGGTGCCGGTCGCCGCCGGGCTGCCGGTGGTTCGCCTCGACCCGATGACGGAGCTGTACGAGGGCGTGCTGTTCCAGGGCGCCCGCTTCCAGCGGCTGCGCGACTACCACCGGGTGGCGGCGCGTGACGTGGACGCCGACGTGGTGGCCGACCCGGGCACGCGGTGGTTCGCGGCGTACCTGCCGGATCGCCTGCTGCTCGGCGACCCCGGGGTGCGAGACGCGCTCATGCACGGCAACCAGGTGTGCGTGCCGGACGCGACCCTGCTGCCGGCCGGGGTGGAGCGCATCCACCCCGCGGGGGAGCGGCTCACCGCGATGACCGGCCTGCGGTACTCCGCGACGGAGCGCAGCCGCGACGGTGACCTCTACATCTACGACATCGCGCTGCGGGCCGACGACGGCACGGTGGTCGAGCGCTGGGACGGCCTGCATCTGCGGGCCGTTCGCAAGCTCGACGGCGCTGGGCCGTGGGTGGCGCCGCTGCTGGGTTCCTACCTGGAGCGCACGATCGAGGACCTGACCCGGGCGCGGGTGGCTGTCGCCGTCGAACCCGATGGACCGGCCGCTGACGGGGACCACGTTCAGCAGCGGCGGACGCGGACCGCGGTGGCCGCCGGGCGCGTCCTCGGCCGCGCCGTCGCCGTACGGTACCGGCCCGACGGCCGGCCCGAGGTCGACGACCCGCGGACCGTCTCCGCGGCACACGGCGCGGGCCTCACCCTGTGTACCGCCGCAGCCGGGGTGCTCGGCTGCGACGTCGAACCGGTCGTCGTCCGTGCCCCCGAGGACTGGCAGGGACTCCTCGGCGTGCACGCCGAACTGGCGGCCCTCACCGGCGGCGTGTCCGGCGAGGACCAGAACTCCGCCGCGACGCGGGTGTGGACCGTCGTGGAGTGCCTGCAGAAGGCGGGCCGCTCGACGCTCGGCCCGGTCAGCCTGCATTCCGCGGACCGTCCCGGCTGGGTCGTCTACTCCACAGGGGAGGGGTACGTGGCGACCTTCGCCACGAGCGTGCGCGGCATCACCGAACCCGTCGTCTTCGCAGTGCTGACCGGAGGAGCCCAGCAATGAAGCCGTACTTCGAATACCGGCACGTCGTCGGCTTCGAGGAGACCAACCTCGTCGGCAACGTGTACTACGTCAACTATCTGCGCTGGCAGGGCCGGTGCCGGGAGCTCTTCCTCAAGAACGAGGCACCCGAGGTGCTCGCCGACCTGCAGGCCGACCTGAAGCTGTTCACGCTCAAGGTCGGGTGCGAGTTCTTCGCCGAGATCACCGCTTTCGACGACGTGGCGATCAGGATGCGGCTGGTGGAGCTGGCCCAAACCCAGATCGAGTTCAGTTTCGACTACGTACGGGTCGCCCCGGACGGCGGGGAGCTCCTCGTCGCCCGGGGCGGGCAGCGGGTGGCGTGCATGCGCGGCCCGAACACCAGAACAGTGCCGGCGCGGGTCCCCGAGGCGCTGGCCCGGGCGCTCGAGCCCTACACGTCGATGGCCCGGGTCTAGCCGGACCGACCGGCCCGAACAGGAGGTGGACGTGGACGTCCCGCCCGGGTCACCGCTCAGTGCGGTGACCGATTCGAAGACCCTGCGGCGTGCCCTGGGTGCGTTCGCCACCGGCGTCACCGTGGTGACCGTCGGCGGCGTCTCCGCGCACGGCATGACCGCCAACTCGTTCACGCCGGTGTCGCTCGACCCGCCACTGGTGTCGATCTGCGTCGGCCGGCAGGCCATCATGCACGCCTCCCTGGAGGAGGCCGGCACCTTCGCGGTGTCGGTTCTCGCCTCGGACCAGGAGGGCGTGGCCCGCTACTTCGCCGACCAGCGCCGGCCGCTGGGCCGGGAGCAGTTCGACGCGGTCGACTGGATGGCGGCGCCGCACACCGGGGCGCCGCTGGTGCGCGGTGCCCTGGCCTACTTCGAGTGCGAGGTGTGGCGCACCTACGACGGTGGCGATCACACCATCTTCATCGGCCGCGTCCTGTCGATGAGCCGGGCCGTCAACGACGAGGCGCTGCTGTTCTTGTCCGGACGGTTCCACCACCTGCGCCAGGACCGGACCGAGGTGACCACGTGACGGCGCTCGAGCAGCCCCGCCTGCGGCTGCTCGATCCGCCCGGCACCTCGCGGATCACCGCCTTGGGCATGCTCGTGAAGATGACCCGCGACCGGATCGGCATGATGACCGACGCCGCGCGGGACTACGGCGACGCGTGCCGGCTCGCGGTCGGGCACAAGACGCTGTACTTCTTCAACCATCCCGACCACGCCAAGCGCGTGCTCGCCGACAACGCCGGCAACTATCACAAGGGCATCGGCCTGGTCCATGCCCGCCGGGCGCTCGGCGACGGCCTGCTCACCAGCGAGGGTGACCTGTGGCGCAAGCAGCGCAAGGTCATCCAGCCGGCGTTCCAGAGCCGGCGGATCGCCGCGCAGGCCGGCGCGGTGGCGGAGGAGGGTGCCAAGCTCGTCGAGCGGCTCCGCCGCCAGGCCGGCACCGGTCCAATCAACGTCACGGAGGAGATGACCACGCTGACCCTCGGCGTGCTCGGACGGACGTTGCTGGACGCCGACCTCGGTCGGTTCGCGGGGATCGGCGACGCGTTCGCCGCCGTGCAGGACCAGGCGATGTTCGAGCTGGAGACGCTCAGCGCGGTGCCGACCTGGGTTCCGCTGCCCCGGCAGCGGCGCTTCCGCCGGGCCCGCCGGAAGCTGGAGGCCGTCGTCGACGAGCTCGTCGCCGGCCGCCGCGAGCGCACCGGCGACCGCGACGACGTGCTGTCCCGCCTGATCGTATCGGCGGACGCCGAAACGGACCCGGCTGTGCGCCGCGAACGGCTGCGCGACGAGCTCGTCACGCTGCTGCTCGCCGGGCACGAGACCACGGCCAGCACGCTCAGTTGGGCGCTGTACCTCATCGGCGAGCACCCGGACGTGGGCCGCCGGATGCGCGACGAGGCGGTCGCGGTGCTCGGCGACCGGCTGCCGACCTTCGAGGACCTGCACGGCCTGCGGTACACCACGATGGTGGTGGAGGAGGTCATGCGGCTGTACCCGCCGGTGTGGCTCCTGCCGCGTAAGGCGCTGGGCGCCGACGACGTCGGTGGCTATCGGGTGCCGGCCGGAGCCGACGTGCTGGTGTCACCGTTCACGTTGCACCGGCACCCGGACTACTGGCCCGACCCGGAGCGGTTCGACCCCGAACGGTTCGACCCGCAGCGCCCGGCCGGAACCGCGGAGCGCCCCCGGTACGCCTACATCCCGTTCGGCGCCGGTCCGCGGTTCTGCGTCGGCAACCACCTCGGCATGATGGAGGCGGTCTTCGTACTGGCCCTGCTCACCCGGGACCTGCGGCTGGACAAGGTGCCCGGCTACCGCGTGGTTCCCGAGCCGATGCTGTCGCTGCGAATCCGCGGCGGCCTGCCGATGACGGTGACACCGCTCGGCTGAGCCACGTCGATCCACTATGGATGCCCGCCGGGGCGTGTGCCCGGCGGGCCTTCGGCGTTGTGCGTCGATGTCATATGCAGGGCGGGGATGAGCACATCCCGAGAAGCATTTGCCGCCGGCCTTCGCAACGATAACGGAGGATCGATGAACGCGGCCGACCAGGCGATTGTTCTCGACCAGCCCGCGAAGTCTCCGCCGGTCAATCTGACAGGTGTCCGGCCGTCCGGCCGCGGGTCACATGCCGTCGACCCCGAGGGAGAACTGTGTCATCGCATCCTGTCGGAGCCCTGCGCCGGCTCATCCCAGGCGCCTTCGTCCTGGTGCTTTTCACCGCGCTGTACGTGGCGGCTCAGCTGCCCGAGGCGTCAGCGGCCACCCGCAGCGCGCTCGCCAGCCGGTTCGCGTTCAGCGAGCTGCCGATCGCCCTGCCACCCGGCCTGCCGCAGCACACGGTGCGGCAGGTGAACCCCAAGTACGAGCACATCCGCGCTTGGATTTCCTCGGTCGGTGCCTCCATCGCCGTCAACGACATCGACAGTGACGGCCGGTCCAACGACCTCTGCCTGGTGGACACCCGCAGCGACTCGGCGATCGTCACACCCGCACCGCAGGGCGGGGCGACCTACGCGCCGTTCGTGCTCAACCCGGCCCCGTTGCCGACCGGCCCCACGATGGCGCCGATGGGCTGTGCCCCCGGCGACTTCAACGGTGACGGCTGGACCGACCTGCTCGTCTACTACTGGGGCCGGACGCCCGTGCTGTACATGCACAAGCCCGGCGCCACCGCGTTGGACATGGCCGCGTTCCACCCGACGGAGCTCGTCGCCCAGTCGGACACCCGGGCTGGTGGTTACGGCGGGGCGCTGTGGAACACCAACGCCGTGTCGATCGCCGACTTCGACGGCGACGGCCACGTGGACATCGGCGTGTTCAACTACTTCCCCGACACGCAGGTGCTCGACCCGCAGGGCGACCCGAACGTGCAGATGAACCACTCGATGTCGCGGGCCGAGAACGCCGGCGGCGCGCACGTGCTGCGCTGGGAGGCGGCCACCGGCGGCGCCGAGCCGTCCGTCACGTACGTGGAGCAGAAGGCGCTCCCGCCGTCGGCGGCGACCGGCTGGACGCTCGGCGCGGGCTCCGCCGACCTCGACGGCAACCTGCTGCCCGAGCTGTACCTGGCCAACGACTTCGGGCGGGACCGGTTCTTCCGCAACGTCTCCACGCCGGGCCATATCAAGTTCACCCTCGTCGAGGGCGAGCGGGGCGCGTTCACGCCGAAGTCGCTGGTCGTCGGGCACGACTCCTTCAAGGGCATGTCGATGGAGTTCAACGACCTGTCTGGTGACGGGCAGTTCGACATGTTCATCAGCAACATCACGACCAGTTGGGGTCTGGAGGAGAGCAACTTCTACTACGAGAACACTGCGAGGAGCCCGGAGCGGGCCGCCGCGACGCTCAAGGACGGCCGCGCGCCGTTCGAGAACAAGGCCGCCTCGGCGAACATCGCCTGGGTCGGCTGGGGCTGGGACGCCAAGGCCGCCGACTTCGACAACAGCGGCCGGCTGTCGCTGGTGCAGGCCGCAGGCTTCGTGCGGGGCACCATCAACCGCTGGTCGTGGCTGCAGGAGTTGGCGATGACCAACGACCTCCTGCTGCAGGAGCCGACGATGTGGCCCAACGCGAAGGTCGGCGACGATATCGCCGGCTCCCAGCCGTTCGCGTTCTGGGTCAAGGAGTCCAACGGCCGGTACGTCAACCTCGCCCCCGAGCTGGGCATGACCTCGGACATCCCGAGCCGCGGCGTCGCGATCGCCGACGTCGACGGTGACGGAGCCGAGGACTTCGCTGTCGCCCGGCAGTGGGGCGCCCCGTCGTTCTACCACAACACCAAGAGCGGCCAGGGCGAGTACCTCACCCTCAACCTGTACCGGCCGACCGCCGCCGCCACCGCCGCCGGCGGCCTGCCCGGCGGGCCTGCCTACGGCGCTCAGGTGCGCGTCACCACCGCCGACGGCCACACCCAGGTGTCGCAGCTCGACGGCGGCAGCGGGCACTCCGGCAAGCGCGGTTTCGAGCAGCACTTCGGGCTCGGCGCCAACGGAGGCAAGCCGGTCTCGGTCGAGGTGTGCTGGCTCGACAACACCGGGGCCATGCACAAGCAGACGCTCCGGCTGAGCCCGGGACGGCACGACCTCATGTTGACCACGCAAGCCCAGGAGGTGTAGCCGTCATGACCCACGTGCAACCCCGTACCACGACGCCGGCCGCCGCGCTCGCGACCGTGGTGGCCCCGAAACCGGTCGCCGCCACCGGCTTCAAGGCGCCACCGCGCGTCGACCGTCGGGACCCCCGCTACCTCGCCCTGCGCAACTTCGCGATCTCGATGAGCGTCTTCAACATTCTGGGCTACACCGTGCTCGGCTTCGAGCAGCCCTGGACGTGGCCGCTCCTCTCCCTCGCCATCGGCTACTCGACGGAGCTCGTCGTGGAGTGGATCGCTGCGCGTGCCGAGCGGCGGGCGCCCGGCTACTCCGGGCACGGCGGCTGGGGTCTGTACACGTTCCTGCTGCCGGCGCACATCACCGCGCTGGCCGCGAACATGCTGTTGTACGCCAACGACATCTACTGGCCGATAGCCTTCGCGGTCGTCGTCGCCGTCGGGCAGAAGGTCCTGCTGCGGGCCCCGATCAAGGGCCGGCTGCGGCACTTCATGAACCCGTCGAACTTCGGCATCACGGTTACTCTGCTGCTGTTCGGCTGGGTCAACGTGGCACCGCCCTACCACTTCACCGAGCATGTGCCGGACACGATCCGGATCGTGGTGCCGGTCGTCATTCTTACCGCCGGCACCATTCTCAACTCGCTGCTGACCAAGCGGGTCCCGCTGATCGTGGGCTGGGTTGGTGCCTTCGTCATCCAGGCCCTGATCCGGCACTTCGTGTGGGACGTCGCGCTGTGGGCGGCGCTCGGCCCGATGACCGGTGTCGCGTTCATCCTGTTCACCAACTACATGATCACTGACCCGGGGACCACCCCGACGTCGGGCAAGGCGCAGTTCATGTTCGGCTCCAGCGTCGCGTTCGTCTACGGCGCGCTGCTGCTGGCCAATGTGGTCTACACGCTCTTCTTTGCCGTCACCATCGTCTGCGCCGTGCGTGGGCTGTTCTGGTGGGCGAAGTGGTTGCGCGAGCGCCGGACGGCCGCGCTCGCCACGTGAGGCAGTGCTCGGCCGGCACCGGGACAACGGCGTCCCGGTGCCGGCGGCGGTTGTCGATCGAGGTACCGACAGCCTCAGCCGGGCGGTCCGTCGCTGTCGGCACCACCGGAAGGAGCATGTCATGGCGGTCCCCGCCCCCCTCGCCCCGCAGCGACTGCTGTGGTTCCTCGTCGGCATCGGCCTGCTGCTGCTGACCGCTCGCCTGCTCGGCGCGCTCGCCGAGCGGCTGCGGATGCCGCCTGTGGTCGGTGAGCTCACCGCGGGCGTGCTCATCGGACCGTCGGTGCTGGGGCACCTCGCGCCGGGGGTCATCGAACGGCTGTTCACCGGCGCCGCGGAGCAGTTGCACCTCGTCGACGCGGTGGGCCAGCTCGGCGTCCTGCTGCTGGTCGGCGTCACCGGCACGCACCTGGACCTCGGCCTGCTGCGGCGCCAGCGGGCCACGACCCTGACCGTCAGCCTGAGCGGCCTGCTGGTCCCGTTCGTGGCGGGCGTCGCCGTCGGGTTCGTGCTGCCGATGCCCGCCGTGCCTGGCGGCCCGGGCAACCGGGCAGTGTTCGCGCTCTTCCTCGGCGTCGCGATGTGCGTGTCGGCGATCCCGGTCATCGCCAAGACGCTGACGGACATGCGTCTGCTGCACCGCAACATCGGGCAGCTCACGCTCGCCGCGGCGGTCGTCGACGACGTCCTCGGCTGGCTGATGCTGTCGGTGGTCGCGGCCGCGGCGACGATCGGGGTGAGTGCGGGCGTCGTGACGGTGTCGGTGCTGTACCTCGTCGGCTTCATCGCCGTCGCGGCCACGCTCGGCCGGCTGCTTGTGCGCACGGTGATGCGGGTCGCCGCCGGGCGGCCCGGGGACGCGCCCGCGGTCGCGTCGGCCGTCATCCTCATCCTGCTCGGGGCCGCTACCACGCAAGCGCTGGGGATGGAGCCGGTCTTCGGAGCGTTCATGGCCGGCATCCTGATCGCCGGCAGCCGCGCGGTGCAGCCGAAGTTGGCCGGGCTGCGCACGATCGTCTTCGGGGTGCTCGCCCCGATCTTCATGGCGACGGCCGGGCTGCGCATGGACCTCACGGCGCTGGCCCGCCCGGCGGTGGCGTTGACCGCAGTGGTGGTGCTGGTGGTGGCGGTGGTCGGCAAGTTCGCCGGGGCGTACCTCGGTGCCCGGCTGCGCCGGCTGAGCCGCTGGGAGGCGCTGGCCCTCGGCGCCGGGCTGAACGCCCGTGGGGTCATCGAGGTGATCGTGGCGCTGACCGGCCTGCGTCTGAAGGTGCTCGACGTCGCCGGGTACACGGTGATCGTCCTGGTGGCCATCGTCACCTCGGTGCTCGCGCCGCCGCTGCTGCGCCTGTCCATGCGGCGGATCGCGGGCACCGACGACGAACGGCTCCGAGAGATCGACCACGACACGTGGCGCGGCCTGGCCCGGCCCGGCGGGCCGCCGCAGCCGAGCCTGGCCTGCGGTCGGGATGACGCCCCGGGCGCGCCGCGGCTGGCTGCCGCGTCGCTCGGCACACGCGGAGACGACACGGGCGGTGAATCGCAGCAAACTGAAGGCACACAACGGAACCGTTCCGCACTCCATCGACCGGAGGTTGCACCGTGACTGCACAGGACGTGATCGCCGACGTGGTAGCCGATGCCGAGGACATCGACCGGATGATCGCCGGGCTCGACGAGTCGCAGTGGAGGCTGCCGACGCCCGCCGAGGGCTGGACCGTCGCTCACCAGGTCGGGCACCTCGCGTTCGTCTTCCGCATCGCCGGATTGGCGGCCGGCAACCCGGAGGCGTTCAAGGGCTTGACCCAGCGCATCGGTGCCGGCTTCGGCGCGTTCGACAAGGCCGTCAACGCGGCCCTGGACGAATACCTCGCCCTGTCGCGGGAGGCGCTGGTGGTCCGGTGGCGGGCCGAGCGCGACGCCGGAGTGGCGGCGCTGGCCGCGGTACCGGACGGCACACTGGTTCCGTGGCTCGTCCGGCCGATCCCGGCTCCCGTGCTGTGTGCGGCCGGCATGACGGAGATGTTCGCGCACGGCCAGGACATCGCCGACGCGCTCGGCGTCGAGCGGGAGCACACCGACCGGATCAGGCAGATTGTCGGCTTCGTCGTGCACACGAGAGACTTCGGGTACGAGTCCAACGACCTCACGCCGCCGGCGGAACAGTTCCGTTTCGACATCACCGCACCGTCCGGCGAACAGTGGGTGTTCGGCCCGGCCGACGCCACCCAGACGATCACCGGCCCCGCCGTCGACCTCTGCCTGCTCGCCGGCCGCCGCCGCCACCACGCTGACCTCGGCCTCGTCGCTACCGGCCCGGACGCGCAGGCGTGGCTCGAGCTGGCCCAGGCCTATCGCGGCCCGGCCGGCAAGGGCAGGGCCCCCGGCCAGTTCGTGACGTCCCGGCAGCCGGTCTGACGACTCACTGCCCCCCGGCCGGTCGCCCGGCGGGACGCGCCGGCCAGCATTGGCCGGCGCGTCCGGCATGGACCCTGTCTCCCCTCACGCTGCCAACGCCGAAACAACGCGTACGCCGCAGCCCAGGGCCCGTAGCACTCCGGAACGTCCCGCCAAGGGGCACCGTCCCGTATCCCATCAATGAGCTGCCGTTTCGTCCATCTCGACGGCCGACCCGGCCTACGCCCCACAGGCAGCAACGGCTCCGGCGCCGCCCGCTGTGCGTCGGTCAGGTCATGCCGCCTCGGCACCGCTAGGGTGTCCACGAGGTCTCCGGTGCTCGGGTTCTGCTTGGTCGCTGAGCCCGATATCCCAGCTGGTTGGGCTGCGGCTGATCCGTGTGCTGACCGGGATGGGGCGTCTCAGCATCGCGCCGTGCGCGACGTCCTGTGGGCCCTCGACGATCCCGAGGTTGCCGCGGTGGAGCTGTACGCCGTCCTCGGCCGGGCCCGCGACGCCCGGCCGGCCCAGCCGTCCGAGCGGATGACCCTGATCACGCGCCTGGTGACCCTCGACGCGGCGTTCGACGCGCTGCGGCGCGTCGCCGTGGAGCATCACCTCACGGTCTGTGCATCGCGGCGGACCTTCGCTGCCTCCTGAGCGCCGGCCGGCCGGGCTCTCGGGCACCTCCCGCGCAGGTCGGCGTGGGTGGACGGCCACCGGCGGCCGATTACGCTCCGGAATGTAATCACGGTTCTCCCGCGGCCGGCTGCCGACGTGTGTGGCGAGGAGGCGGCCTGATCGCAATCTCTGAGATGCCGGGTGAGTGATCGCGTTGACACGATGGCTGCTGTATCCAGGTCGGATCTCTTGACAACTACCGCCCTCGGCCGGCCCTGACCAGGGCTTATGGCGTCGATCTGTTGCGCGTTCGTCCGTCGATATTGCGGCGGTGGACGCTGCTGCCTGGAAATGAAATAGCGCGACCATTTGTTTTGGGGGAGTCGTGGAAAATCGTTTCGAACAAGCCGTGCGGCGTTCACTCGACATGATGCGGGAGAATATTGGGGAAGAACTGACGGTCGACGACATGGCCCGTGCCGCGATATTCAGCAAGTTTCATTTTACGCGAGTCTTCCAACGGGTCACCGGGGTGTCGCCTGGCCGGTTCCTCTCGGCCATGCGGCTGCAGCGGGCGAAGGACCTCCTGCTCACCACCTCGATGAACGTGGCGGACATCAGCGTCCGCGTCGGGTACAGCAGCGTGGGAACGTTCAGCACCCGCTTCACCCGGAGCGTGGGGCTTCCGCCGACCGAGTACCGCCGGTCCCGGGGCGTGAGCAACCTCGTCGTGCTCAACGCGGCCGGCGAGCGCGCCGCAGCATCCGACGGCGTCGTCTCCGGAACGCTGTCTGTGCGCCCGTCGGCAGACATCGACGTCGCCTTCATCGGCCTGTTCCCCGGCCGGGTGCCCGAGGGCAGACCGGTGCGCTGCACGATCGTGCGGGGCCCCGGGCGCTTCATCATCGACAAGGTCCCGCCCGGCGACTGGTTCGTGCTGTGCCAGGGCGTCCCCCGCCGGATCGGCGACATGCACAGCGTCGACGAGTCCGGGGCGCCGGTTCCGCTCGTGGCCAGCGTCGGCCCGTTGCGGATGGACCCGCACGCCGAGGCCGTCGTGCACGTGCGGCTGAGACCCGCGCGGGTGTTCGACCCGCCGCTGCTGCTCGCCCTGCCGGACCGACGGACCGCGATGGTCACCACCCACAGCCGGCCGCACGCCGGCCTGCTGCGGCACGCGGCATGACGCCGCCGGCTCGCACACCATGAGATGACGCGGCGCGCACGGCACCGCGATGCTCCTCTGAGCAGACCCTCCCCGCGACTCGCGTACTAGGAGCAGCCCTGTGACCATCCTGCCCGAGCTGCAGAAACCATCGGCGGTTCAGCTGCGTGAGCTCGACCTCCGCCACCTCATCCATCCGCACCAGCAGGCCGCCCGGACCGAGCGCTGTGTCATCGTGCGCGGCCAGGGTTGCACGGTGTGGGACGCCGAGGGCAACGAGTACCTCGACGCGGCCGGCTCGGCGAACTGGCTGGCGCAGGTCGGCCACGGCCGTCGTGAATTGGTCGAGGTGGCCGCCCAGCAGATGAGCGACCTCGCCTACTTCACCGGCTGGGACGTCTTCACCAACGACAAGGCGGTGCTGCTGGCCGCGCGGCTGGCCGAGCTCGCGCCCGCCGGCCTCAACCGGGTCTTCTTCACCTCCGGCGGTTCGGAGGGCGTCGAGACGGCGGTGAAGGCCGCGCGCCTTTACCACCACCGGCGGGGCCAGCCGGACCGGAACTGGATCATCGGCCGACACTTCGGCTACCACGGCTCCACCTACGGCAGCGGCACCATCACGGGCCTGCCGCCGATGCAGGCCGAGGTCGGCCCGGCGCTGCCGCACATCGAGAAGGTCAGTGCGCCGGCCCTGTACCGGGCGGCCGCCCTCTACGGCGGCCAGGACCCGACCGACTTCCTCATCGACGAGCTGGCGGACACGATCGAGCGGATCGGGCCGCAGCGCGTCGCGGCGATGATCGGCGAGCCGGTGATGGGCGGAGGAGGCGGCATCCTGGTCCCCCCGGCCGACTACTGGCCTCGGGTGCGGGAGCTGCTCAGCCGGCACGGCATCCTGCTGATCGCCGATGAGGTGGTCACCGCCTACGGCCGGACCGGTGCCTGGTTCGACTCGGCCGAGCGCGGCATGGCGCCGGACATCATCGTCACCGCCAAGGGGCTCACCAGCGGGTACGTGCCGCTTGGCGCCGTGCTGCTGTCCGACGCCATCGGCGAGGAGGTGACCAGCCAGGCATTCTTCCACGGCTTCACCTACTTCGGGCACCCGGTCGCGTGCGCCGTGGCGCACAAGAACCTCGAGATCATCGAGGACGAGGACCTGCTCGCCCGCTCCCGGCTGATCGGCGAGTGGTTCCGCACGGCCCTGGCGCCGGCGGCGCAGCTGCCCGTGGTCGGCGACATCCGGATCGCCGGCGCGACCGTCGGCATCGAGCTGGTGACCGACCAGGACACCAAGGCACCGCTGATGGCGGGCGGTGCGGCCGCCCACATCCGGCGCCTGCACGGCGTCATCGTGCGCGACTACGGCCCGACGCTCGTGCTAGCCCCGCCGCTCGTGCTGGAGCGGCACCAGGCCGAACGAATCGCGGCGGCCATCGTCGAGGTGCTGTCCAGGCTGGACGGCGACGGCCGGCTGGCGCCACAGTGAGCGCCGGCATCGAGCGGCTGCTGGACGGGGACACGACGTACGACTACGTCGTGGTCGGGGCCGGCTCCGGTGGCTGTGTCGTCGCCGGACGGCTGAGCGAGGACCCCGGCGTCCGGGTCTGCCTCGTCGAGGCGGGCCCGCCGGACAACGACGCCCGTATGCGCGTACCCAGCGGTGCCGCTCTGCTCCAGCAGACGGAGTACGACTGGGACTACGACACCGCCGAGGAGCCGTTCTGCGGCAGCCGCCGGATCTACCTGCCCCGGGGCAAGGTCCTCGGTGGCACGAGCGTGCTGAACGGGATGGTCTACACCCGCGGCAACCCCGCCGACTACGACGGCTGGGGAATTCCCGGGTGGACCTACCGCGACCTGTTGCCGTACTTCAAGCGCGCCGAGGACAACTCCCGCGGCGAGGACGATCACCACGGCGTCGGCGGGCCGCTGGGCGTTACCGACGGCTGGTACCGCAGCCCCGCCACGTCCGCGTTCGTGGAGGCCGCGACCGCCGCGGGCTTCCCGGCCAACCGGGACTTCTGCGGGCCGGTCCAGGAGGGCTTCGGCTTCTACCAGATCACCGGGCGCAACGGCGAACGCTGCAGCGCCGCGACCGCGTACCTGCATCCGGCGCTCGCCCGGCCGAACCTGACCGTCGAGACTGGCGTGCTGGTGGAGCGGGTGTCGTTCGAGGACGGCCGGGCCGCCGGGGTCGTGGCGCGCCGCGGCGGCGAGCGGGTCACGATCCGGGCTACCCGGGAGGTCGTCCTCGCCGCGGGCGCCTACAACTCCCCGCAGCTGCTGATGCTGTCCGGCGTCGGACCGGCCGACCACCTGCGCGCGACCGGCATCCCGGTGGTGGCGGACCTGCCGATGGTCGGGCAGAACCTGCAGGACCACCCGCAGTGCTGGCTGGTGTTCACGCACGAGCTGCCGGTGAGCCTGGCGATCGGCGCCGAGCCGCGCCACACCCGCCAGTACGCGCGGGACCGGACCGGCCCGTTGGCGTCCAACGGGCCGGAGGCGGGCGGCTTCGTCCGGACCGGCCGCGGCCCGCATCCCGACGTGCAGTTCCACGCGGTCGCCGCCGGCCTGGCCGGGAACCGCCCGGCCGACGTGGGCGGGCACGCGTTCTCCCTGGCGCCGTGCGTGCTGGCGCCGCGCAGTCGTGGCAGCGTCGGGCTCGTCGGCGCGGACCCGGCGACCAAGCCGCAGATCAGACACAACTACCTCGCCGACGAGGCGGACCTGGACACGATGGTGGCCGGCCTGCGGATCGGGCTGGAGATCGCGCGGCAGTCCGCGCTGGCGCCGTTCACCCAGACCCGGTGGCAGGGGCCCGCGTCGGACTCCGACGCCGACCTGCGCGCCTATGCCCGCCGCAACACCCACACGCTGTTCCATCCGGCGGGGACCTGCGCCATGGGCGAGGTCGTCGACGGAGACCTGCGGGTTCGTGGCGTCGAGGGTCTGCGGGTCGTGGACGCGTCGGTCATGCCGGCCATCGTCCGCGGCAACCCGAACGCGCCGATCATCGCCATCGCCGAACGGGCGGTGGACCTGATCCGCGGGAACGTGCCGGCGCTGGCGGCGGCCGGCGCCTGAGCCCGCGCGGCCGGCGGCGCAGCGGCCGCCGGCCGCGATGCAGTGCATCAGATGCGACACAGCCAAGGAAACGACCAATCCGGCCCGGATGGAGATGAGTGCGATGAACAGCCAGGTGGGAAAGCGGGCCCTGGTGCTCGGCGGCAGTATGGCGGGGCTGCTCGCGGCCAGGGTGCTGGCCGACGCGTTCGCCGAGGTGGTGATCGTCGACCGCGACCGGTTGACGGGGGTGACCGAGGCCCGGCGCGGCGTGCCGCAGGGGCGGCACACGCACGGCCTGCTCGCGCGGGGACAGCAGATCCTGGACGAGCTGTTCCCTGGCTTCACCGCCGAGGCGATCGCCGCCGGGATACCGACCGGCGACCTCGGCGAGCTGCGCTGGTTCTTCAATGGGCAGCGGCTGCGGCCGAAGAGCACCGGCCTGGTGTGTGTGTCCGCCGACCGGCCCGTGCTGGAGAGCCACGTGCGGGCGCGCGTGGCGGCCCTGCCCAACGTCACCTTCATCGAGGAGTGTGACATCGTCGGGCTGCGGGCCGAGCCGGGCGGCCGGCGGGTGACCGGTGCCCGGATCCAGCGGCGCACCGACGGCAGCACCGAGGAGACGGTGGACGCCGACCTCGTCGTCGACGCCACCGGGCGCGGCTCGCGGACGCCGGTGTGGCTCGAGGAGCTCGGTTTCCCGCGGCCCGCCGAGGAGCGCATCAAGATCGACCTGACCTACACGACTCGGCACTACCGGCTGCCCGACGAGTCGATCCTCGACGGCGACCTGTCCATCAACCCGGTCTCCTCGCCGTCGCACCCGCGCGGCGCCTTCTTCTCCCGCGTGCAGGACGGCCGGTCGATCCTGTCGCTCACCGGCGTGCTCGGCGACGCCGCCCCGACCGACCCCGAGGGCTTCCTCGAGTGGGTGCGCTCGCTGCCGGTGCCGGACGTGTACGACGTGATCAAGGACGCCGAGCCGCTCGACGACCCGGTGTCCTTCACCTATCCGGCCAGTGTCCGCCGCCGGTACGACCTGCTCGAGGAGTTCCCCGACGGGCTGGTGGTGCTGGGTGACGCGGCGTGCAGCTTCAATCCCGTGTACGGGCAGGGCATGACGGTCGCCGCCCAGGAGGCGGTCGTGCTCAGCGAGCACCTGCGCAAGGGCCTGCCGGAGCCGCTGGCGTTCCTGCGGGACATCGCCGGAGTCATCGAGGTGCCCTGGCAAGTCTCGGCCGGCGGTGACCTCGGCTTCCCGGAGGTGGAGGGGCCGCGGCCGCCCGAGGTGCAGATGATGAACGCCTACATGGCGCTGCTGCAGTCCGCCGCGACCCGCGACGGCATGGTGACCCGGATCTTCATGCGGGTGGCCGGCCTGGTGGACCCGCCGACGGAGCTCATGAGCCCGGACACCGTCTACCGCGTGCTGAAGCACGGCACGCCGCCCCAGTCGGGCACGCCGGCGCCGGCCGGCGCCGCCGCATGATCGATCGATCACCGGCGAAGGGGCCCCGCAGCAGCGGGGCCCCTTTCCATTTGCAAGCGGGTCGACGACAGAGCTCAGGGCCAGTGCCTGAGGCACTGGCCCTGAGTCGGAAGGGTCGGACGTAGGCCCGCGTCAGGCGGCGGCCGTCAGCCGTACCGGCAGGGTGCGGTGGCCGTTCATGATGAACGTCGGCAGCGGCAGGAGGTCCGCGGCGGGGCCGGCCAGCTGCAGGTCCGGGAACCGCTCGAAGAGGCTGGACAGGCCGATGGTCGCGACGAGCCGGGCGATGCCGGCGCCGAGGCAGTAGTGCGGACCGTGCCCGAACGAGAGGTGTGCCTTGTCCGCCCGGGTGATGTCGAAGCGATCGGCGTCGGCACCGTGCAGGGCCGGGTCACGGCCCACCGCGGCGTAGTTGACGAGGATCGGGTCGCCCTGCGGGATGGTGACCCCGTCCAGCTCGATGTCCGTCACCGCGTACCGCAGCGGCAGGTGCGCCAGTGGCGACTCCACCCGCAGCGTCTCGTCGATCACGTCGTCCCACGAGACCTTGCCGGACATCACCAGCTCCAGCTGGTCGGGGTGGGTGAGCAGGGAGGTGATCGCGTTGTCGAAGAAGTTGATCGTGGTCTCAGAGCCCGCGCCGAGGATCGCGAAGATGGTGTCGGTCAGCTCCTGCTCGCTCAGCCGCGACCCGTCCTCGTCCCGCGACGCGATCAGGTCGCTGGTGATGTCCTCACCCGGCTGCCGGCGCTTGGTCGCGATGAGCTCGGCCATCGCGCCCCGCCAGCCGGCCAGCACGGCCTGGGCCTGCTCCGGGGTCACGGTGGTGTCGACCATCATGTCGATGACCTTGGCGGTCTCGGCCCTGGCCTCTTCCGTCATGCCGATAAGGTCGGCGACCAGGCGGGCCGGCAGCGGGTAGGCGAACCCCTCCCGCAGGTCGACCACCTCACCGGCCGGCACCGCGGCGAGCGCGTCGAGCAGCTGACCGGTCAGCTCCTCGATACGCGGCCGGATCGCCTCCGTCCGCCGCGGCGTGAACGCCTTGCCGACGAGTCTGCGTAGCCGGACGTGGTCCTTGCCGTAGGCGGTGACCATGTTGTCCATGGCGACCCAGCTGATCATCTGCCAGTCCGGCGGGATCTGGCCGTTGATGAACGCCGGCCAGTGGTTACGGGCACTCTTCGTCACCCGCGGATCGGTCAGGACGCTCTTGATGACGTCGTGGCGGTTGAGCGACCAGGCGATGACGCCGCCCGGCAGCTCCACCTGGGTCGCCGGGCCCTGCTCACGCAGGGTGGCGGCCTCGCCATGAATGTTGCTCCCCGTCGGATCCAGGGCTACAGGGCAGTGCATCTGCATCTGAGATCTTCCAATCGGTCGGGCGAAACGGACACGTTGCGGGCTAGGCGAGCCCACGGAAGAACGACCTGACGTCGTCGGTGAGCAATGCCGGCTGCTCGAGCGCGGCGAAGTGGCCGCCGCGGTCGAACTCGGTCCAGTGCGACAGCGTCGGGAGGTCCCGGTCGGCGAGCCGGCGTAGCGGGACGAAGATGTCGTGCGGGAACACCGCGACGCCGACCGGCGTCGTGATCGGCGGGGGCTGCACCCCGGACACGGCCTGGCGCACGCCCTCGGCACCCTCGTAGTAGAAGTGGGCCGACGGGCCGGCGGACTGGGTGAACCAGTAGATCGAGACGGTCGTGAGCATCCGGTCGCGGTTCACCGCGTCCTCGGGCACGCCGCCGGAGTCGGTCCACTCGCCGAACTTCTCCACGATCCAGGCGAGCAGCCCGGCGGGGGAGTCGTTCAGCCCGTAGGCGATGGTCTGCGGCCGCGTCGCCATCACCTTCATGTAGCCGGACAGCTCCGCGTCGAACCGGGCCAGCTTGCCCAGCCGGGCCTGGTCCGTCTCGCTCAGGTCCGCGAGCTCGGCCGGGTCGCCCGACGGGAAGGTCATGAGCATGTTGACGTGGGCGCCGATGACGTGGTCCGGATCCGTCCGGGCGACCTCGAGTGAGATCACCGAGCCGGCGTCACCGCCCTGCGTGCCGTAGCGCTCGTAGCCGAGCCGGCGCATCAGCTCGGCCCACGCCGCCGCGATCCGCGGCACGTCCCAGCCGGTCTCGGCCAGCGGCTGCGAGAAGCCGTAGCCGGGGATCGACGGGATCACCAGGTGGAACGCGTCGGCCGCCGCGCCGCCGTGCGCGCGAGGGTCGCTGAGCGGGCCGATGACGTCGAGGAACTCCGCCACCGAGCCGGGCCAGCCGTGAGTGAGCAGCAGCGGCCTCGCGTCCGGCTCCGGCGATCGCACGTGCAGGAAGTGGATGGTCGCGCCGTCGATTTCCGTGGTGTACTGCGGGATCTGGTTGAGCTCCGCCTCGGCCGAGCGCCAGTCGTACTCGTCGCGCCAGTAGTCGGCGAGCTCGCGCAGGTAGCCCAGCGGCACGCCCCGCTTCCAGCCGACGCCGGGCAGCTCCTGCGGCCATCGGGTGGCGGTGAGGCGTCGGTGCAGGTCCTCGATATCGGCCTGCGGAATGTCGAGCTTGAACGGTTCCATGGCTTACTCCGCCCGGTTCGGGTCCGTCGGCGGATGCGATCCATGCGCATCGCCGCCCGGAGCGACAGGCATCCAGGTTGAGGTACCGCCGGCGCGGAACGCCTCTTTCTTCTTGCGCAGAGCAGCGCATTCCAGGAGGTGCGGCCGGGCGCGGGAACTGCCTGGTCAGGTGCCGCTCACACCTGCGCAACCATGGAGATGATCCGGATTTCGGAGGCGGGGCACGCTGGTCGGACACCGCCCGGACGGGCCGAGCGAAATGAGGCTTCCGTGACGAATCCGTTCGAGGATACCGACGCCCAGTACCGGGTCCTCGTCAATGACGAAGGACAACACAGTCTGTGGCCCGCCGACATCGCCGTCCCGGACGGCTGGGTCATCGTGCACGACACCAACTCCCGCGCCGCGTGCCTGGACTACGTCGAGCGGCACTGGACCGACATGCGGCCGAACAGCCTCGTCCGGGCCGAGCAGGCGTGACCGAGGATGGACCTGGCCGGCAGCGGAGTGACCCTCTATTCGACATGCCGATCCAGCTACGCCTACCACGAGGGGTCCCGCCTCGAGACGTTGCTGGAGACTGCCCGGTGGGCTGATGACGCAGGCTACCGCGGCGCCCTGATCTACACCGACTGCGCCGCGCTCGACGCGTGGACGGCGGCGCAGGCGACGATCCTGAACACCACTTCGTTCGTGCCCCTCGTCGCGGTACAGCCGATCGACGCGACCCCGTTTGCGCTGGCCCGGTCGGTGTCGTCGCTGGCGCACCTGTACGGCCGGCGCGTCGACCTGAACTTCGTCAGCGGCGGGTTCCCCCGCGACCTGGCCGTGCAGGGCGACAGGCTGCCGCACGACGACCGGTACGACCGGCTCGTGGAGTACGCGACGATCGTCAGGATGCTGCTCGACGGCGGCATGACCAACTTCGCGGGCAGGTACTACACCATCCGGCGTGCCCGGCTCACGGCCCCGGTGCCCGCCGAGCTGCTGCCGACGGCGTACGTGTCCGGCGCCTCGCCGGCCAGCCTGGCGGCGGGCGAGGCGCTGGGGCTCAGCCAGCTGTCGTGCCCGCTGCCGCCCGCCGAGTACGTGAACCCGGACATCCGCCGCAACCGGTTCGGCTCGGGCGCCAGCATCGGCATCATCGCCCGCGAGGACTCGGCAGAGGCGTGGCGGACCGCGCGCAAACGGTTCCCGGTCAACCCGGACGGGGCCGCGAGGATGCGGCTGCTGCTCGCCGCGACCGAGTCGAACTGGCAAGCACAGCTCGCCGCCTCGCCCATCGACGACGAGCCCGAGGACGACGCGTACTGGCTGGTGCCGTTCCGGTACCGGCATACGTTCGCGCCGTACCTCGTGGGCAGCTACGACGAGGTGGCCCAGGTGCTGCGGACGTACCTCGACGGCGGCACCCGCACCTTCGTCGTCGACCTACCGCAGGAGCCCGACGACTTGCATCACGCGCGGATCGCCGTCGAGCGCGCCGTCGCGGCCATGGACAGCCAGCAGCAGCCCGACCCCGGCCGACCGAGCGCACAGGCGGCCGAGGCCGCAGGCCTCGCCTGCGCAGAGCGAAGGAAGAATGATGAGTGACAGCAACGAGACGGACGTCGTCGTCGTGGGCGGCGGGCCGTGCGGTTCGACCGTGGCGACGCTGGTGGCCAAGCAGGGGCACCGGGTCGTGCAGCTGGAGAAGGAACGGTTTCCCCGCTACCAGATCGGCGAGTCGCTCCTGCCGTCGACCGTGCAGGGCATCTGCCGGTTGCTCGGCGTCTCCGAGGAGTTGGCCGAGGCCGGCTTCCCGATCAAGCGCGGCGGTACCTTCCGCTGGGGCGCGAACCCCGAGCCCTGGACGTTCGCCTTCGGCATCTCGCCCAAGTTCACCGGGACGGCGTCGACCGCGTTTCAAGTGGAGCGCATGAAGTTCGACCAGATCCTCCTCGACAACGCCAGACGCAACGGCGTGGACGTGCGCGAGGAGCACACCGTCACCGAGGTCCTCGAGGAGGACGGCCGGGTTGTCGGGGTCAGCTGCACCGACGCCGCCGGCCGGCGCAGCGAGATCCGCGCGCGGTACGTGGTCGACGCCTCCGGCAACACCAGCCGGATCCACAGCCAGGTCGGCGGCAAGCGGCAGTACTCGGAGTTCTTCCGCAACCTCGCGCTGTTCGGCTACTTCACCGGCGGCAAGCGGATGCCCGCACCGACCGAGGGCAATATCCTGGCCGTCGCCTTCAGTTCCGGCTGGTTCTGGTACATCCCCCTCTCCGACGACCTCACCAGCGTCGGCGCGGTGCTGCTGCCGGAGGCGCTGGACCGGGTCAAGGGCGACAAGGAGCGCGCGCTGCGCGGGCTCATCGCCGAGTGCCCGATGATCGCCGACTTCCTGTCCGACGCCGAGCGGGTCACCGACGGCCCGTACGGTGAGATCCGGGTGCGCAAGGACTATTCCTACATCCAGGAGCGGTTCTGGCGGCCGGGCATGGTGCTCGCCGGCGACGCGGCGTGCTTCATCGACCCCGTCTTCTCCTCGGGTGTGCATCTGGCCACCTACAGCGCGCTGCTGGCTGCCCGGTCGATCAACACGGCCCTGGGCGGGTCCACCGACGTGGCCGAGACGGCGCTGTTCGAGGAGTACGAGGCGCGGTACCGGCAGGAGTACTCGCGCTTCCACGACTTCCTCGTCGCCTTCTACGACATGCACTCCGACGAGCACTCGTACTTCTGGAAGGCCAAGAAGGTCACCGGCAACACGGGCTCGGAGGTGCAGTCCTTCGTGGAACTCGTCGGCGGCGGCTCGTCGGACGAGCGCGCGCTGATCGACGTCGGCGCGTACATCGAGCAGCAGAGCCGCGACATCGACGAGCTGGCCTGGTCGGTCGCGCAGGCCGGGGCGAGCATCCAGATGCAGGCGGAGACCGGCGGCGTAGCCGACGAGCAGGACCCGGTGCGCCCCGGCGGGCTGGTGCCCTCCAGCGACGGCATGCACTGGTCGCGGCCGGCCACGACCGCGGCCTGACGGAGGAAACATCCATGCCTCCCGTTGCCGGAACCCGACCGGTCTGCCGCCAGCTCAGCTCCGGCGAGGCGGCGGCCGTCCTCGTCATCGACTTCCAGGCCCTCAACGGAGACCGCCGGCTGAGCGAGCTGCTGGCCGACGCGGCCGACGGCGAACGGTTCTACCAGGTCGACCCGCGCGGTGCGGTGGCCGGCGACCGGCTCTATGCCGACCTGCCAGCGCTGGCCGACGAGGCGGTGGCCGTGTTCCGCGCCGAGGAGCCCACGGCGGCCGCCGACCGGCGGGTGTTCGTCGTGAGCCACTGTAGCGCCGCCGGGCTGTCGCTGCGGATCGCCGGACAACTGGCCGGCGACCGCGAGGTGACCGCCATCCTGGTTGAGCCGACCTGGCCCGGCCCGGACGACGTCGTCGGGCGCTTCGCGGAGTTCCAGGGCAAGCTCGGCGCCGCCCGCCCGTGCCCGGCCCTGGATGGCGATCCGTGGTCCTGTGTGGCCGGCATGCAGCGGCTGATGCGCGAGGACCTCACGGCGATGGCGCAGCGGGTCGGCCTCGACACCGTCCCGCCGGCGTTCACCGAGCTGCTGGTGGCGTATCGGACCTGGCTGGCCTACTTGCTGGCGTGTGGCAACGACCTACCGGCGAAGCCGCCCGCGGAGGCGGTCGAGATCACCGTGCTGTCCCGTGAGCCCGGCTTCGTCGTTCCCGGCACCGCGCCGGGCCGCAGCCGGGTCGTCGAGCCGCCCCCCGGCGAACCCGACGCGGTGACGCCGGATCTGGTGCGGCTGCTGCTGGAGCAGATTCGGAGCCGGTGAACCCGGCGGACGTACCGCAGGACAGCCGGAAACTTTGGAGCCTGAAATGGAAGGTGAGCGGCTGATGACCACCGCTACGACCCAGGACGTGCACGACGTGCTGGCCGCCTACCCCGGACTCGCGGACGTCGTCGTCCGGGAGCACCGGGATGCATCCGCCGGTGAGGTCCTGGTGGCCTACATCGTGCCCGGCGCGCCGGGTCTCGACATGGCCGCGCTGCACTCGCACGTCCGGCAGCAGCTGCCGGCCGAGGCGGTGCCTGCGGCCGTCATCGTGGTTGACGCCATCCCGGTGGACGGGGCCGGCGCCGCGACGCTGCCGGCCCCGGACCTGCGTGGCGTGGCGCCGTACCGGGCCCCCGTCACGCCCCGCCAGGAGATCCTCTGCACCATCTTCGCCGAGGTGCTCGCGAGGACCCGGTGCGGCGTCGACGACGACTTCTTCACCCTGGGCGGCGAGTCGATCGACGCCATGCTCATCGCGAGCCGGGTCGGCCCGGCGGTCGGCCACGAGATCTCGATGAACGAGCTCTTCGACGCGCCGACCGTCGCGGAGCTCGACCGGCTGCTCGACCAGCTCAGCATTGGAGGCTGACGATGGTGAAGGTCGCCGACCGGTTGCAGGGGTGGCAGCAGTCGCCCCTGCGGGCAATGACGATCCGCTGCCAGGAGCTCGGCGCGATCAACCTCGCGCAGGGCCTCAGCCAGGTGCCACCGCCCCCCGCGCTGCTCGCCGAGGGCACGCGGGACTTCGAGCACCTCGGCCACTCCTACAGCGCGCCCGAGGGCCTCCCTGGCTTCCGGGAGGCCGTCGCCGACAAGCTCAAGCGGTACAGCGGGCTCAGCGTCGACCCCGCGACGCAGGTGGTGGCCACGGTCGGCGCGACCGGCGCGCTCATGGCGACGCTCACCGCGCTGCTGGACGCGGGCGACGGCGTGCTGCTGTTCGAACCCTTCTACAGCTACCACCTGGCCGCGCTGCGGATGCTGAAGCTGAGCCCGGAACCGGTCCGGTTGACCGGCCCCGGCTTCGAGACCACTGAGGCCGCGCTGCGGGCGGCGATCACCGACAAGACCCGGGCGATGATCCTCTGCACGCCGAACAACCCGACCGGGCGCCGGCTCACCGCCGGGGAGCTCGCGGCCATCTCGGCCGTCGCCGAGGAGCACGACCTGCTCGTCATCACCGACGAGGTGTACGCGGACATCTACTTCGGCGTGGCACCGCACCTGGCCCCGGCGACCGTCGGCGACCTCGGCCGCCGCACGGTGACGATCGCCTCGCTGGGCAAGACGTTCAGCATCCCCGGATGGCGCGTGGGCTATGCCTGCGGCCCGGAGGAGCTGATGAGCCGGATCCGGCTCGCCGCGGACGCGCTCGTGGTATGCGCGCCGGTGCCGCTGCAGGAGCTGGGCATCCGGGCGCTGCGGCTGGGCGACGACTACTACCAGGAGCTGCGGGCGATGTACGACCGCAAGCGCCGCATTCTCGCCGACGGTTTCACGGCCGCCGGGCTGACGCCCAATGCGCCCGAGGGTTCGTACTACCTGTACGTCGACTGCTCGCGGATGCCGGTCGCCACCGGGACGGAAGCGGCCGAGCTATTGCTCGAACGCAGCCTGGTCGGCACCGTCGCCGGCGAGGCGTTCTACCTGGACCAGCCGGACCGGCCGTACGTCCGGGTGTGCTTCTCGCTGCCGGACGAGGTCCTGACCGAGGCGGTCGACCGGATCGGGAAGGCGGGGTTGACCGATGGCTGAGGACGGCAACGGCCGCGCGGTGCTCGTCACCGGCGGCGCCGCCGGCATCGGGCAGGCCATCGCGATGCGCTTCGCTGCGGCCGGCGACCGGGTCGCGATCCTCGACATCGCACCGGCGAGCGCTGGCGCGCAGATGCTGGGCAAGCTGGATGGTGCCGGGCACGTCTTCGTCGAGGTCGACCTGGCCGACCCGGAAGCCGTGCTGCGCGCGGTGGACTCGGCCGCCGGGCAGCTCGGCGGCGTGGACGTCCTGATCAACAACGCCGGCGTCTTCCCGCCCCACCACATCGTCGACGCCAGCTACGCCGATTGGCAGCGGCACTGGCGGACCACGCTCGGGGTGAACCTGGTCGGCGCGGCCAACGTGACCTGGTGCGCGGTGCGACACCTGCGTGAGCGCGGCGGCCGGATCGTCAACGTCTCCTCGCGGGGCGCCTTCCGCGGCGAGCCGGACGCGCCCGCCTACGGGGCCAGCAAGGCCGGCCTGAACTCCTTCAGCCAGTCGCTGGCGATCGCGCTGGCGCCGTACCGGATCTCGGTCTCGGCCGTGGCCCCCGGGTTCGTCGCGACGGACATGACCACGGAGCACCTGCGGCCGCCGGGCGGCGATGCCATCCGGGCGCAGAGCCCATTCGGCCGGGTCGCCGAGCCGGACGAGATCGCCGCGGCCGTGTTCTTCCTGGCCAGCGCCCAGGCCGAGTGGACCAGCGGCGCGATCCTCGATGTCAACGGCGCCTCGTACCTGCGTAGCTGAGCGGATCCACACCACCCGAAGGAGGCACAGTGTCCACGCGAGAAGCATGGGAAGTGCTGGTCAGGCGCGACGACCTCACCGAGAGCGAGATCCGCGTCCCGGTCCTGGGCGAGCTGCGGCCCGGCGAGGTCCGGCTCGCCCTGGAGAAGTTCGGCCTTACGGCCAACAACGTCACCTACGCGAAGTTCGGCGACGGCGTGAACGCGCCCTTCTGGAACGCCTTTCCCGGGCCGCCGGGGTTCGGCCGGGTACCGCTGTGGAGCTTCGTGCGGGTCACGGAGTCGCGCAACGCGGACATCCCGGTTGGCGCCCGGTTCTTCGGCTACGTGCCGATGACGAGCGAGCACATCGTCCACGCGGAGGCGACGCCGCGGGGCTTCCGGGACACCGCACCGCAGCGGGCCTTCCTGCATCCCTGGTACGTGACGTTTCAGCGGGCGGACGAACCGGACGGCGTGGACGACTACCGGGCGCTGATGCGGCCCGTGTTCCCCGCGTCGTTCAACCTCGCCGGCCTCGTCGAGCAGCAGATCGCGCTCGGCGCGAAGTCGATGGTCGTCACCAGTGCCTCCTGTAAGACAGCGCTCGGCATGGTCGACGAGCTGCGCGAGCGAGGCGCCGGCATCACGGCCGTGGCGCTCACCTCGGCCCGGAACAAGGCCTTCGTCGAGCGCCTCGGCGGCTACGACGAGGTGCTCACCTACGACGCCATCGGATCGGCGCCCGTGACGGCGCCCGCGGTGCTCGTCGACTTCACCGGTTCGGCGCCGATCCTGGGCGCGGTCTACGAACACTTCGCGCCGTCGCTGCTCAGCGGCGTGCTCATCGGCCTCACCCACCCGGACCCCGCCGACCAGGCGCCGCCCGGGCTGCCGGACCCGCAGCCGGCGTTCTTCTTCACCCCTGCCGTGGAGGACCAGGCCATCGCCGCCGAGGGGGAGGACGCGTACTTCGCCCGCTATCTCGCGGCGGAGACCCGCTTCCTGCGACGCATGGCGTCGTGGCTGACGATCCGACCCGGGCAGGGCCCGGCGGACCTGGCGGACGCTTTCCTCCGCCAGGTCATCGGCAAGCAGCCGCCGAACGAGGGCCGCATCCTGACCCCGTAACGCGCATCGGCTACCGGCACGGCCACCGCTAGCGCACCCCTGGCCGTCGCCGTTGCGGCGGTACCACCGAGGCGTCCGCCGTGAGCTGGAGCAGTTTCGGATATGCACGGGCCGGTGCGCCGCTGCTTCACTTGGGTGCCTGCCTGGCCGAGGAACGTGTCTCGCCTCGCCGCCAGTGCCGCTCGGGCACGTCAATGGGTCTGCGTCGAAAGCGGGTCGTGATGAAGTTCAATCCAGTGCAGTACGCCAAGTCGCACATTCCCCCGCCGGGGCATCAGCGGACGTACATCACGGCCTACGCCATCGCCATGGTGGCCAACGGTGCCTTCCTGCCGATCTACGTGTTGTACCTCACGCAGATCGTCGGCATCTCGACCTCGAAGACCGCGATGGCCATCGCGATCGCCGGGCTCATCGGCCTGCCGCTGACCCTCGTGGCGGGCGACCTGGCCGACCGACTCGGCCCCCGCCGGGTCGTGCTGTTCGGCCTCGTGGGGCAGGTCGCTGGCATCGCCAGCTACGTGTTCATCCAGGGCTTCTGGTCGCTGCTGATCATCGTCATGAGCATGAACGTGTTCGCGTACGCGTACCTGGCGTCCGAAGGCGCGCTGCTGCGGCGCATCGGCGGCGACGACACCGTCACGTTCCGCACCCAGGTCCAGGTGCTCGGGAGCATCGCGGTCACCGTCGGGGCGGTCGGCGCCGGCGTCGGCATCGCAATCGGCACGCCTACGGCCTACCGCGCCATGTTCCTGGCCGTCGCGGGCGTCTACCTGGTGGTCATCGCCATCACCCTGCGCCTGCCGGACTACAAGCCGCTGCCAAAGCCCGAGCCGGCGCCGCCGGCGGATGGGGGGCCGGCCCGGCTGCAGCGCTGGATCGTCCTGCGCGACAGGCCGTTCATGGCCTACTCCGTGGTGTCCGGGCTGATGACGGTGTCCGCGTTCGTCGAGCATCAGCTGCTGCCGATCTGGATCGCCGTGTTCACCCCCGCGCCGCGCTGGACCGTCGCCCTCGCCTTCGTGGCCAGCACGGTCATCTCGGTGCTGCTGCAGATGCGCCTGAGTACCGGCGTCAGGACCACCCGCCAGGCCGGCTCGTCCATGCGGCGCGCCGGCGTCATGCTGTTGCTGGCCTGCCTGACGCTGGTCGAGATGCCGTACCAGACCGCGGCGGGCGCGACGGTCTTGGTGGTCGCCGGGGTCGGCTTCATCTCGATCGCCCAGATCTACCTGATCTCCGGCCGGTTCGTCTTCGAGTTCAACCTGCCGCCAGCGCACGCCCAGGGGCAGTACGACGGCTTCCTGAACACGGTCATGACGCTGAGCATCACGGGCGCGCCGCTGGTCCTGATCGGGTTCGTGGCCAACCAGGGCTACATCGGCTGGATCGTCATCGGGGCGGCCTTCCTCGTGCTCGGCCTCACCGGTCCGAGCATCGCGGCCTGGGCGGACCGCACACGCCCGGCGCCAGAGTCGCCGGTCGAGCCGGAGGCGCCCGAGGCGGACGCCGGCGCGGACGCGCTGGTGCCGGACGCCGGCGTGGACCCGCCCGCGGCGCCCGCGTCCCCGGTGCACGGCGGGCAACCTGCGGTCGTCGCGGACGATACGGTGGCGGCGCCGAACGGTGGCCAGCAGCCCGTCCTGGCGAGCGCCGCGGCCGGCGCGCTCGCGCCCAACGGCAGCCCGAACGGCGGCCCGAACGGCAGCCCGATCGGTGAGCCCGACGGCGGGAGGAGCACAGTCGTGGCGGATGGCGAAACGGACACGCACATGGCGAACAACGGCAACAAGGCGCTCGCCGCAAACGGCGGCGCGAACACCCTCCTAACCGACGCCAGGGCCTACGCGCTCATGGCCAACGGCGGGACGAACACCATCGTGGCGAACGACGGGGCAATCATCGTGCTCAACGCCGGCGCCACCATCGTGCTCAACGCCGGCGCAACTATCGTGGCGAATCCGCCGGAATGGACGGCAGTCGATGACCACTGAGCAGCGGACCGAGCAGGCCAGCGACGCGGTCGCCCGGCGTGCGCTGTCGCTCAACGAACAGGTCTGGGTCGCCCTGGACCCGGGCGACGAGTTCAGCGTGTTCGGCCCGCGCAAGATCGTGGCGGCCGGCTGGCGCCTGCACGGGCCGCTGGACGTCCCGAGCCTTCAGCTGGCGCTGGACGACGTCATCGCCCGGCATGAGGTACTGCGCACCATCATCGTCAGGAACCGGGCACACCCGCACGCGCGCATCCACCCGCCGGGTCCCGCCGCCCTGGCGGTCACCGATCTTCCGCCGGCCGCCGAGGCCGACCGCGAGCGGCGGGCGCACGAGTTCCTCAACGAGGTCGACGACGGCAGCCGGTGTGATCCCGGGCAGCTGCCGCTGCTGCGGGCCACGCTCGGGCGGTTCGACGACCACGAAGCCGTGCTCGTGCTCATCACCCACCATGCAGTCAGCGACGGCTGGTCCATGCACCTGCTCATGCGGGACATCGCCGTCTGCTACGCCCGGCGCCGAGGGCTGCCCGCGCCCGAGCTGCCGGCCGTGCGCCAGTACGAGGAGTACGCGACCTGGCAGCGCCAGGCGTGCCAGGCCCCCGCCGCCACCGTCTCGCGCGAGTACTGGCGTCGGAAGCTGGCCGGCGGCCGCTTTCTCACCATCCCCACCGACCGGGTCCGGCAGCTGGACGCGCCGCCGGCCTACTCGGTGTACCGGTTCCTGTTCGACGAGGAGCTCGTCCGCGCCACGACGGAGCTGGCCAAGTCGATGAACAGCTCCCCGTTCATGGTGCTCTACGCCGCGTTCAACCTGTTCCTGCACCGCCGGACCGGTGCGACCGACATCGTCGCGCCGATCTTCACGTCCGGTCGCACGGAGGCGGAGTTCCAGCAGACGGTCGGGCCGTTCTTCAACCTGCTGCCCATCCGGACCGATCTGTCGGACTGCGTGACCTTCGCCGACCTGGTACGCCGGACCCGGACCACGCTGCTGGAGGCGTACTCCCACGAGCTGCCGTTCAGCGAGATCGCGGCGGAGGCCGACCCGGCCCTGATGCAGGAGTCGCTCGAGGACGTCAACGGTGCCGCCAACGGCTTTGAGATCTTCCAGTACCCGCGTGACCTGGAGGCCGAGGTCATCGGTGACATGCGTTTCACCGGACTGCGCCGGCGTCTGATCTCCTCGTCGGACACCTCCGAGATCCTCGACGGCAACCTGTGGGACTTCGACCTCGACCCGGTCGGCGACCTGGTCGGCGCCGTGAAGTTCAACCGCCTGCACTTCGACGAGGCCAGCATCATCGCGATGATCGACGAGTACCGCGAGCTGCTGGGCGCCTCGCTGCGATCTCCCGAGGCCCCGCTGCTGCGCTGAGCGACCCACGCGCGGCACCGCCCCCGACGCCGGACCGGCCTCGGGGGCGGTTTCGCGTGCCCGACCGGTGGCGGACCGTACCGGGGCACCCAACCCGCGAGGGCCGCATCGACCAGGTCGATGCGGCCC
>NZ_JBHUVA010000045.1:0-51540 GCF_042670805.1 Micromonospora sp. NPDC057141
GGGCCGACCGTGCCCACGCAGGGATCAAGCCTGACTGCCCGGAGTGGGCACGGTCGGCCCCAGCCCTCAACCGCACCCACCGCCGCAACCACCGACCGCCGAGCGAGCGAGGCGAACAAGTGACCCCGACGACCGTGCTCACCGTCGCCGGCTCCGACTCCGGCGCGGGCGCCGGCATCCAGGCCGACCTCAAGGTCTTCGCGGCGCTCGGCGCGTACGGCACCAGCGTCCTCACCGCCGTCACCGCCCAGAACACCCGGGGCGTGGACGCCGTCCTGCCGCTGCCGCCGCGCACCGTCACCGAGCAGCTCGACAGCGTGCTCGGCGACTTCCGGGTGCGGGCGGTGAAGACCGGCATGCTCGGCACCCCGGCCGTCGCCGACGCGGTCGCCGACGCCGCGCGGGCGGGACGCCTGCCGCACCTCGTCGTCGACCCGGTGCTCGTCGCCACCAGCGGGCACCGGCTCGGCGTCGTCGAGGCGGTCGAGCGCCTCCTGCCGTACGCGGAGGTGGCGACGCCGAACTGCGCGGAGGCCGCCGCCCTCACCGGTCGCCCGGTGACCACGGTCGAGGAGATGGTGGCCGCCGCCGAGGCCCTCGCCGCCGGCGGCCCCGCACACGTGGTGGTCACCGGCGGCGACGTGGACGTGGCCGGCGAGTCGGTGGACGTGCTGGTCGGCGGCGGGACCGTCACCCTGCTGCGCGCCCGGAGGGTGTCCACCCGGCACAGCCACGGCACCGGCTGCTCGTTCTCGGCGGCGATCGCCGTCCGGCTGGCGGTCGGGGACCCGGTGCCGGCGGCCGTCAGGGCCGCCAAGGAGTACGTCACCCGCGCGCTGACCGGCGCGCGGGACTGGGAACTGGGCGCCGGACGCGGCCCGCTGGACCACTTCGGCTGGTCCTGACCACCACCTGGGAGGCAGTCATGCAGTCACGACGCAAGGTCTACGTCGAGGGGTCCCGGCCGGACATCCGGGTTCCGTTCGCCGAGGTCGACCTGACCGGCGACAACCCGCCGGTCCGGCTCTACGACACCTCCGGCCCCGGCTCCGACCCGGAGGTGGGGCTGCCCCCGCTGCGCGGGCCGTGGATCGCCGCCCGGGGCGACGTCGCGCCCGTCCGGGGCGCCGGAACGCCCCTGGCCGGCGCCCCGGACGGGAAGCGGCCGACGCAGCTCGCGTACGCGCGGGCCGGGGTCGTCACCCCGGAGATGGAGTTCGTGGCGATCCGGGAGGGCATGGCGCCGGAGTTCGTCCGCGACGAGATCGCCGCCGGCCGGGCGGTGCTGCCGCTCAACGTCAACCACCCCGAGTGCGAGCCGGCGATCATCGGCAAGGCGTTCCTGGTGAAGGTGAACGCCAACATCGGCACCTCGGCCGTCACCTCCTCCGTCGCCGAGGAGGTGGAGAAGCTGACCTGGGCCACCCGGTGGGGCGCGGACACCGTGATGGATCTGTCCACCGGCAAGCGGATCCACGAGACCCGCGAGGCGATCGTGCGCAACTCGCCGGTGCCGATCGGGACGGTGCCGATCTACCAGGCCCTGGAGAAGGTTGGCGGCGACCCGGTGAAGCTGAGCTGGGAGGTGTTCCGCGAGACGGTGATCGAACAGGCCGAGCAGGGCGTCGACTACATGACGGTGCACGCCGGGGTGCTGCTGCCGTACGTGCCGCTGGCCGTGGACCGGGTGACCGGGATCGTCTCCCGGGGCGGGTCGATCATGGCGGCCTGGTGCCTGGCGCACCACGAGGAGAACTTCCTCTACACCAACTTCCGCGAGCTGTGCGCGATCCTCGCGCGGTACGACGTGACGTTCTCGCTCGGTGACGGGCTGCGCCCCGGCTCGATCGCCGACGCCAACGACGAGGCGCAGTTCGCCGAGCTGCGCACCCTCGGCGAGCTGACGCGCATCGCCTGGGAGTACGACGTACAGGTGATGATCGAGGGCCCCGGGCACGTGCCGATGCACAAGATCAAGGAGAACGTGGACCTCCAGCAGGAGTGGTGCCACGAGGCCCCGTTCTACACCCTCGGCCCGCTGACCACGGACATCGCGCCCGCGTACGACCACATCACGTCGGCGATCGGCGCGGCGATGATCGGCATGTTCGGCACCGCGATGCTCTGCTACGTCACGCCGAAGGAGCACCTCGGCCTGCCCGACCGGGACGACGTGAAGGCCGGCGTGATCGCCTACAAGATCGCGGCACACGCGGCGGACCTGGCCAAGGGGCACCCCGGCGCGCAGGCCTGGGACGACGCGCTGTCGAAGGCGCGGTTCGAGTTCCGGTGGGAAGACCAGTTCAACCTCTCGCTGGACCCGGAGACGGCGCGGTCGTACCACGATGCGACCCTGCCGGCCGAGCCGGCGAAGACCGCCCACTTCTGCTCGATGTGCGGCCCGAAGTTCTGCTCCATGAAGATCACTCAGGAGCTGAAGGAGTACGCGGCGCGCGGCATGAAGGACAAGTCGGAGGAGTTCCTCTCCTCGGGCGGCCGGGTGTACCTGCCGCTGGCCTGATCCCCGGCTGGCCTCGCCGGGCGGGGTCAGTCCCGGTGGTGGCGGCCGGAGGGGCGCAGCGAGCGCCGGTCGGCGTCCTCCGACCCACCGTCCTCGCCCGACACGGGGCGGGCGAGGCCGGTGACCCAGTCGACGTACTCCTCGTCCTGCGCCGGCAGCGGTTCCGGGTCGCGGCGGTCGTCCCGCTCGGCCGCCGGGCTCACGTCGTCGGCCGCCCGCGTCCGGGCACGCCGGAACAGGGGCCGCAGGAGCCGGGACCGACCGGCGGCCGCTTCCTCCGGGACGCCGGGCTCTGCCGGAACGCCGGGCTCGCCGCCGGGGGCCGCGCCGGTCTTCTCTTCTGCGGTCGGGCGCGGCTCGCCCGGGTCAGCAGGTGCGCTGTGCGGGGGCTGCGTCTCGCCCGCCCCGTGGCGCTCGGGCGCCGGTGCGACGAACCGTCGGGTGGCGTTGCCGAACGCGTCCCAGCTCGCCGCCTGGTCGAGGTCGGGCAGGGGCAGCCGAGGGCGGGGGCGCGGGGCCGGCTCGATGACCTCGCCCGTCGGGGCCGGGCCGGTCGCCTCGCTGGTCCCGGCCGTGTCGGTGAGTCTGGCGGCGGACGTCCCGGAGGCCATCGGCCACTCCCAGTGCGCGGGGGGCACGTCGGCCGGACCGTCGGCCCCGACGAGGTCGCGGGCGTCGCCGGTGCGAGTGCGGGCGTCGCCGGTGCGGTCGTTCGGCAGCGGGTCGCCGACGGTCGCCGGGACCCGGCGGGCCGTGGCCGCGTCCGGGTGGGTGGCCAGGTCGACCGGGCCGTCGGGCTCGGCGTTACGGGCCGCCGGCGGGGTGGGGCCGGTCGGCAGCGGCCGGAGGATGTCCGTCGGCTCGATCACGGACTGGCCGTCGCCCGCGCGGAGCTTGCCGGTGAGGCCAGCGCCGCGCATCCTGGTCAGGCCAGCGCCACGCATCCCGGCCAGGGCCGCGCGGAGTGTCCCGGGCTGGCCGGCGCCGAGGGCCCCGGACAGGGACGCACCCTTCGCCCCGGGCAGGTCGGCCGGCACGCCGGCTGGAAGGTCGACCACGGCTGGAAGGTCGACCACGGCTGGACGGTCGACCACGTCGGCCAGCGGGTCGGTGTCGGCGGAGTGGGGGAAGAGGGGCCAGCGGGCCAGGGCGGCGGCCGTGGCGCCGAGCACGCCGGTGACGACCGCGATCAGGGCACCGTAGTAGGGCGCGAGCTGGTACCGGTCGGCCGAGTCGCCGGGGCCGGCGGCCAGGTAGGCGAAGGCGACCAGCACGGGGCCCGCCGCCCCGGTCGCGCCGGCGGTCAGCGGCGGGTGCCCGTGCCGGCGGGCCAGTGCGCCGGAGGCTGCGCCCGCGAGCAGGGCCACCAAGGGCAGGACGATCGTGGCCAGCCGCTGCGCCGCGTCCGCGCCGAGCCAACCGGGCTCGAACACCCCCAGCCGTACGGTCGGCAACGGGCCGGTGCCGATCAGGGCCGGCAGGGCCGAGACCAGGGCGACGAACCAGATCGTGCCGGCGAGCACCGCGAGGTTCCAGCCCAGCGGCGGGCGGAGCAGCACGGCGAGCGCCGCGCCGGCACCGACCACCGCGCCGAGGGTCGCGCAGATGCCCACCGCCCACACCGGGTCGACGCTGTTGAGCTGGGTGGCCCGGGCCGGCTGCATGCACAGCGGCGCGACGACGGTCGCGCCCAGGGCTGCCGCGCCGGCCAGGGCGAGCAGCCCGGTCGTGGTGCCGGTGACCGGGTCGGCGCGGGCGAGCCGCTCGGTGGCGACCGCGCCGACCACGGCGGCGAGCGCCGCGCACCAGCCCACCCAGACCAGCTGGGCGGGCCACCGGTTGACGGTGGCGTCGGTGAAGTCGCCGGCGATCCGCACGATGCCGAAGCCGTACGCGACGCCGAGTTGGCCGGCCCCGGCCAGCATGCTCACCCCGAGCGCGGTGAACAGCGGCTTGCCCCACGTCCGAAAGGCCATGTCGGGCACGTTACGGCCCGGTGCGCCCGATCGCCACCTTGACGCCGCGCGGCGCGGCGACGCGCCCGGCCTGCGACTACTTGAGCTCGACCAGCCGCGCCAGGTACGTCGTGTCCCCGACGTTGGTGAGCATGTGGACGGCACCCGGGTCGCGGTAGACGACCCCGCCGGTCGGCTCGTCCGCGTCGATGGTGGTGCCGTCGACGGTCTGTACCACGTTCTTCGCGCCCTGGACGGCGATCACCAGGTACGGGTGGTCGTGCCGGTGCAGCGGCTGCCGCTCGCCCGGCTCCAGCCGGATGTGCCACACCCGCACCCGGTCGTTCTCGTAGACGATCTCCTGGCCCACCGGGCCCAGCTCGGTCCCGTCGATCACGTCGGTCATGCGGTCAGCCTCCAGCCGCGACAGCGTCGGCGTGCCCCAGTTGCGGGAGCACCTCGGCGGCGACGAGTTCCAGGTGGTCGAGGTCGGCGAGGTCGATCAGCCGCAGGTGCACCCGGGTCGCCCCGACGGCGGCGAACTCGCCGATCCGGTCGACGAGCTGGGCGGGCGAGCCGACCACCGAATCCTCCGGCGGCAGGGCGCTCCTGGCGTGCAGCGGCGCGGCCCGTAGCCGCGCTTCGGCGTCGGTGCGCCCGATCGCCACCGCGATCCCGGCGGAGAGGACGAGCGGCGCCCGCCCCGACGCCGTACGGCCGTGCCGGTCGCACGCCTCGACCACCCGCTCGTACGCGGCGGCGGTCTCGGCGACGCTCCTGAACGGCATGTTGAACTCGTCGGCGTACCGGGCGGCCAGCTCGGGGGTGCGCCTGGGGCCGTTCCCGCCGACGATCACCGGCGGCCCGGGCCGCTGGACCGGCTTGGGCAGGGCGGGCGCGTCGACCAGGCGGTAGTGCTCGCCGGTGAAGCTGTAGGTCTCACCGACGGGCGTGCGCCACAGGCCGGTGATCACTTCGAGCTGCTCGCCGAGCCGGTCGAAGCGTTCGGCGACGGCGGGGAACGGGATGCCGTACGAGGTGTGTTCCCGTTCGTACCAGCCGGCGCCGATGCCCAGCTCGACCCGGCCGCCGCTCATCTGGTCGGCCTGGGCGACCATGACGGCGAGCGGCCCGGGGAGTCGGAACGTGGCCGAGGTGACGAGGGTGCCGAGGCGGACGTGGGTGGTCTCCCGGGCCAGCGCGGCGAGGGTGAGCCAGGCGTCGGTGGGGCCGGGCAGGCCGGGGTCGGCGCCCATGGCCTGGTAGTGGTCGGCCCGCAGGAACCCCTCGAAGCCGCCCGCCTCGACGGCCCGGGCGAAGCGCAGCTGGTCGTCGTAGGTGGCGCCCCGGTGCGGCTCGGTGAAGACGGTCACCCGCATGGTCAACGTCCCTCCGCGCCTGCACCGGCGGGGGCGGAGAGCGCGGCGGGGGCGTCGCGTTCCATCAGCAACTCGTGCAGCTCGGCGCTGACCCGGGCCACGTCGGCGAGGTGGGCGTTGCGGCCGAGGGTCCGGGGCCGGGGGATGTCGACCTCGACGATCGCGCGGAGCCGGCCCGGGCGGGGGCTGAGCACGACCACCCGGTCGGCGAGCAGCACCGCCTCGTCGATGGAGTGGGTGACGAAGACGACGGTGGCGCCGCTGGTCATGTGCACCCGCTGGAGCTCACCGGAGAGCTCCTCGCGGGTGAGCGCGTCCAGGGCGGAGAACGGTTCGTCCATGAGCATCACCCGGGGGTCGCCGATCAGCGACCGGCACAGCGACACCCGCTGCTGCATGCCGCCGGAGAGCTCGTGCGGCAGCCGCTTCTCGAACCCGGCGAGCCCGGCGAGTTCGAGCAGCTCCCGGGCGCGCTCGCGGCGCCTGGCGCGCTTCCACCCGAAGATCTCCACCGGCAGCAGCACGTTGTCCAGCACCGACCGCCAGGGCAGCAGGGCGGGTCGCTGGAACAGCATGGCGATGTCGCGGCGGGGACGGGTGATCGGCGTGCCGGCGACGGTGATCTCCCCGGCGGTGGCCGGCAGCAGCCCGGCGACCATCCGCAGCAGGGTGGACTTGCCGCAGCCCGAGCGGCCGAGGACGGCGACGAACTCGCCGTCGGCGACGTCGAGGTCGATGCCCCGCAGCGCCTCGACGCGGCCGGCCCGCCCGTCGAAGGTGCGGGACACGCCGGACAGTCGGATCATCGCCGGTGCCCTCCCTGAGTGGACCATCAGGACCGCAGCTAGGGTAGCCCGCCGCGGTCCGAGCAGCACCGTCCGGGGTGGAGATCAGTTCGTTTCCGTTCCGCAACAGACACTCCTCGCTACACCGGCAGGTCTCTTGCGTAGTCTGTGCCGGCGAAGAGTCCCCTCACGACGGTGGCGTCGGCTCCCCCCTCTGTCGACGCCGTCGCTCTCGACGACCCGCCCGGAGGCGTATCGCCCCTGGTCGGAAAGGACATGGTGCACAGATGAACAGGCTGACCCGCACGGTCGCCGCGGCCCTCCTGGCCTCCGCCCTCACCCTGGTGTCCGCGTGCAGCAGCGATTCGGACGCGTCCGACGCCAAGGGTGGCGACGGCAAGTCACTGGAGAAAGTGACGTACCTCACTTCCTTTGGCAACTTCGGCCGGGACTCCTACGCCTGGGTGGCGAAGGAGAAGGGCTTCTTCAAGGAAGCCGGCTTCGAGGTCGAGATCAAGCCCGGTCAGGGTACCGGCGCGGTGATCCAGACCATCGTCGGCGGTCAGGCCGACTTCGGCCCGATCGACCTCACCGGTGGTCTGCTCCAGCTCGGCAACGGCCAGGCCAAGGACTTCGTCGCCGTCGCGGCGATCCAGCAGCGCACCATGGCCGCCATCGTGACGGTCGAGGGCAAGAACATCGCCTCGCCGAAGGACCTGGAGGGCAAGAAGCTCGCCGACGCCCCGGCGTCCGTGGTCCGCAACCTCTTCCCGACGTACGCCCGGCTCGCCGGCGTCGACGTCAACAAGGTGACCTGGGTCAACGGCGAGCCGCAGACCCTGATGGGCACCCTCGCCTCCGGCTCCGTCGACGGCATCGGCCAGTTCGTCGTGGGCCAGCCGACGGTCGAGGCGGTCACCAAGAAGAAGGCCGTCCTGCTGCCCTACAGCAACGTGATGCAGGACCTCTACGGCAACGTGCTGATCACCTCCAGCAAGATCGCCAAGGAGAAGCCGGAGATGGTCAAGCGGTTCAGCGCTGCCCTGATCAAGGGCCTGGAATACTCCCTGGCGAACCCGCAGGAGGCCGCCGAGCTGCTGAAGAAGAACGTCGACGCCACCAACCCGGCGGCGGCCGCCGCCGAGCTCCAGCTCATGGCCGGGTACGTCCGGTCCAACAACTCCGGCACCAAGATCGGCACGCTGGACAGCGGCCGGGTCGCCAAGAGCATCGCGATCCTCCAGGGCGCGGGTTCGCTCAAGCAGAACATCACCCCCGACCAGATCATCGACTTCAACCTCGTGCCGCAGCCCTGACCGGTCCGACACGTCACCAGGGGTACGCCCCGCCGGCCTCCGGCGGGGCGTACCCCCGTTCCGTTCCCGGCCTTGGCGCCGGGTGGATGAGGAGAATGAGATGACCGACCTCCGGTCACCGGAACCGGCGCTCGCGGCCCCGCCCGTCGACCAGCCCCGCCCCGCCGCCGGTCGCGGCGCCCTGGGTGCCGGCGCGCGGGCCGGCGCGAACGGGCTGCTGCTGCCCGGCGCGGGCCTGCTGGTCGCGTTCGCGGTGTGGTGGCTCACCGCCCGGCTGGAGCTGGTCCACCCCGCCGCGCTGCCCACCCCCGGCTCGGTGCTGTCGGCGTTCACCGACAAGCCGGACCGGATGCTGGAGCACACGCTCGACACCATGCTGGAGATCCTGATCGGCTTCGCGCTCTCCGCCGTGGCCGGCGTCCTGCTCGGGCTGTCCCTGGCCGCTTCGCGCACCGTCGAGCGGATGTTCACCCCGCTGCTCGTCGCGGTCAACGCGGTCCCGAAGATCACCCTGGGGCCGCTGCTCGTGGTCGCGCTCGGCTGGGGTCAGAAGCCGATCCTGACCATGGTCTTCCTGCTCTGCTTCTTCCCGATCGTGCTCTCCACCGCGACCGGGCTGACCACCACGCCGTCCGACCTGGCCGAGCTGGTCCGCTCCTGGAACGCCTCCTGGTGGCAGGCGTTCCGCAAGGTGCGTTTCCCGGCCGCGCTGCCGCAGATCTTCATCGGGCTGAAGGTGGCGATGCCGTTGGCCGCGATCGGCGCGGTGATCGGGGAGTTCCAGGCCGGCGAGAGCGGCCTCGGGTACGTCATCACCCAGTATGCCGGCATCGGCGACACCGCCACCGCGTGGGCGGCGATCATGCTGGTGGCGCTGGTCAGCATCCTGCTCTACTCGGCGCTGGTGTTCGTGGAGCGCCTGGCCCTGCCCTGGGTGCGGGAGACCACCTCGACGAGGTGAGGTCGACGGTGTGGGCCCGCCGGTCGTCCGGCGGGCCCCATCCCCGTCGTCAGCCGGCGAGCCGCCAGCGGCCGCCCCGGGCGACCAGCGTGGTGAGGGCCTGTGGCATCAGCCCCGAGTGGTTGTCCGGCGTCATCCGGATCGGGCCGGAGAGCCCGTCCATCTGGGACGTCTCCAGCACGTTGCGCAGGCCGTCCCGGCCGGCCTTGCCGGGCTCGCCGCCGGCCCGCAGCTCGGCGTCGGCGATGAGCTGGACGGCGTCCGCGGCGAACGAGGAGAACCCGTTGTAGCCGCCGAAGCGGGCCGTGTAGTCCTGGAACCACTGGCGGCGGGCCGCCTTGGCCGGGGTGGTGGCGATGACGTCGTCGATCACCATGGTCTGGGTGAAGATCAGGGTGGCCCGCTCCGCCGACCGGGACGAGGCGCCCAGGAACAGCTCCCCGGCGGCCGAGGCGTCGAAGAACAGCGAACCGGTGAACCCGGCCGGCTGGGCCGCGCTCGCGGCGAGCATCGCCTGCTCCGGCGGCGTCCAGACGACCATCGCGTCGGGCTCGGGCTCGGCCAGCGCGCGGACCTGCCGGTTGACGTCGGTGTCGGTGGTCTTCACCGACTGGTCGCCCAGCAGTTGGATGTTGGTCTTGTCGAACTCGCGCCGCAGCACGTCGAGCCCTTCCCGGCCGTAGCTGTCGTCGCTGTGCAGCACGGCGACCTCGCGGATGCCGCGGCGGCGCAGCTCGGTGGTGAGGGCGGCGGCGCTGTCGGCCGCGTTCGGGGCCAGCTTGAACAGGTACCGCCGGTCGGCGACCGGGGTGGCCACGGCGCTGGACGAGGCGAGCGCGATCGTCGGGATCTTCTTCTCGTTGATCGTGCGGGCGGCGCCGACGGCGCATTCGTTGCACCCGCCCATGATGATCGCGCTCACCCGGGAGTCGTTGCTGAAGTCACCGATGTTGCGCAGCGATTCGCTCGCGTCCGACCGGTTGTCCTTCACCTTGAGCTCGATCTTGCGGGCGCCCAGCGCGCCCGAGGCGTTGAGCTGGTCGACCTTCAGTTCCAGCGCGCGCTGGTACGCCTTGCCCACCGGGGCCGCGGAGCCGGACAGCTCCAGGTCCACGGCGATCACGATCGGGCTCGTGTCCTGCTCCTCCGCGCCGAACTGGCAACCGGTGAGCGTGGTGGCCAAGACGGCCGAGGCGAGCGCCGCGATGGTCACGGAGCGGATGGGGATCAACTCTGTCCTCCAGGTGCGGCGCGGGCGCGTGCCCGGTCACCGCCGCTTGTTCCGTCCTCAGTGGAGAAACGGGATTGGTCTGCCGTACGGTGTGCGCGAAGCCTGCAAAACCTTGCCAATGCCGGGCCCTGTGGTCAAGCGCGGATGCGCCGAAGCTTTTCGGGACGGGCGTCCCACATGTTGGGGTAACCCGATGTTTGCAAACGCTTACTGTGCATTAGCACGCGACCACTCTGGAGTCACATGCCCTGATCAGGGGCTTGGGGAAATGAAGGTATTAGTTGACCGGATCACGCGATGAGTGCCGTGCGACCGTTTCCTACCTCACCGCGGCTTCCCAAACACGATCATCTCTGATGAAATCGCGGCCGTGCCGCGCGCGGCGTTGTCCGCTGCACCGGGCACGGGTTGGCGGTTCAGGCGTGGAAGAAACGACGGAGGCGATGTCGTGAGCACCGGACCTACGACCCTGCCCGAGAGCGGCGAGTCGAACGAGCGGGGCCGGCGACGGCTGCCCCGCCTCCGGGATGCCCGGATCCGCTCGAAGCTGGCGCTGATCCTGGTGGTGCCCGTCGCGGCGGTGATCCTGCTCGCCGCCATCCGGTTGATCTCCACCGGAGAGGGCGCGATGGAGGCGACCCAGCTGCGGGCGCTGACCGCCCTGTCGATCGATGTCTCGGCGCTGACCCAGGACCTGCACAAGGAGCGGATGGCCGCGGCCACCCTGCTGGCCCGCCCGGGCGAGAAGGGCCGGGTCGACGAGTACAACCTGCGGGTGCGCAGCACCGACGCGCGCATCGAGGCGTACAACGCCGAGCGGGGCGGCATCGGGGAGGTCCCGAGCGACGTACGGGACCGGCTGAAGGTCATCGACGACCACCTGAAGACGCTGAACAGCACCCGCCAGGAGGTGCTCGACCGCAAGCAGATGCCGGTTGCCGAGGCGTCGCTGCGCTACGGCGTCATCGTCACCGACCTGGTTTCCTACGGCGACACGCTCGCCCAGCTGCCCGGCCAGGAGGCCCTGGCCGACAACCGCCGGGCCGTGGCCGCGTTCGCCCACGCCAAGGCGGCGGTCGCCGAGGAGCAGGCGGTCGCCTACACGGCGCTCTCCTCCGGCCGGCTCGACGAGGAGCAGTTCTCCTCCTTCGTGGCCACCCTCACCAGCCAGCAGGAGGCCCTGGTCTCCTTCTCGCTGGCCGCCGACCCGACCCAGCGGGCCCTGGTCGACGGCACCGTCTCCGGCGACGCCGTCGTGCTCGCCGACCGGGTGGCCGCCGACCTGACCCGGTCGGTCGGGCAGACCCCCCTGGTCACCGCCGCCGACGTGTCCGCCTCCGTCGGCTCGGTCAACGACCTGATGCGGTGGGCCGAGATCCAGCTCCAGCAGCGGCTGCTCGACCAGACCGAGCAGGCCCTCTCGGACGTCGTCCAGCAGGCCGTCGTCGAGTCGGTGCTGGTGCTGCTGACCCTGATCGTCGCCGTCACGCTGGCCGTGGTGCTGGCCCGGTCGCTCAACCACTCGCTGCGCCGGCTGCGCGAGGGCGCGCTGTCGGTGGCCAACCACGACCTGCCCGACGCGGTGCAGCGGCTCCAGAGCATCGGCAACGTCGGCGACGGCGGCGTGGAGGAGATCGTCCGGCAGGTCCGGGACCCGATCAAGCTCACCAACCGCGACGAGGTCGGCCAGGTCGCCCTGGCGTTCAACGTCGTCCACCGGGAGGCGGTCCGGGTCGCCGCCGAGCAGGCCGCGCTGCGCACCAGCGTCTCCGCGATGTTCCTCAACCTGGCCCGGCGCAGTCAGACGCTGGTCGACCGGATGATCGGCGAGCTGGACGCGATCGAGCGCGGCGAGGAGGACCCGAAGCGGCTCGCCCAGCTCTTCGAGCTGGACCACCTGGCCACCCGGATGCGCCGCAACGACGAGAACCTGCTGGTCCTCGCCGGTGCCGACTCCGCCGTGCCGCGCCGCGACGACGCGCTCCTGATCGACGTGCTGCGGGCCTCCCAGTCCGAGGTCGAGCAGTACAACCGGATCGAGTTCGGCACCGTCGACACCGACATCTCGGTCGCCGCGCACGCGGTGAACGACGTCGTCCGCCTGGTCGCCGAGCTGCTCGACAACGCCACCCGGTTCTCCCCGCCGAACACGGTGGTGGTCGCCGACGGCCGGCGGATCCGCGACTACGTGCTCATCCAGGTCGAGGACCGGGGCCTCGGCCTCACCGACGAGCAGCTCGACTCGCTCAACCGCCGGCTCTCCGCCCCGTCCACCGTGGACGTGGCCGCGTTCCGGCTGATGGGTCTGGCCGTGGTGAGCCGCCTCGCCTCCCGGTACGGCATCCGGGTGGAGCTGCGGCGCAACGTGGAGGGCGGCACCGTCGCCCAGGTGACCCTGCCCAGCTCGACCGTGGTGCTGCCGTCGCTGCGGGGACGCGAGCCGGCCCCGGCGCCGCTCACCCCGGCGCGCCAGCCGGCTGCGGTGGAGCAGACCCCGCTGAACCCGGTCGGTTTCGGCGAGCCGGCGATCACCGGCCGCACCGCCACCCTGACCGACCAGTGGCGTACCGCCCCGCCGACGCCGGCCCGCTGGCAGGTGCCCGGCGAGGCCCGGGACGGGGCAGCGACCGCGCCGTTCGGGAGCCCGACCGTGGCCCAGCCGGCATTCCCGACCGTGACGCCCATGTCGCAGCCGCCCACCCTGCAGCCGCCCGTGCCGGCCCCGCCGGCGTACGCGCCCGGCGGCGGCTCGATCGGCAGCCCGACCGTGGCGTTCCCGGCGATCGACCCGCTGCCCCGGCGGTCGCCGAACGGGGAGTCCGCCCAGCCGGCCGCCCCGCTCGCGCCGGCCGCCCCGGCGGCGTCGTTCGCACCGGCCGCCCCGCTCGCACCGGTGACCCCGGCGGCGTCGTTCGCGCCGGTGACTCCGGCGCTGCCGGGTGGCCCGGTCGCCGGGACGACACCTTCCGCCCCGCCCGCGCCGGTCGCCCCGGCCACCCCGGTGGTCGCCCGCCCGGCCCAGCAGGCGGAGGCGCCGATCTTCCGCGAGATGGAGGCGGTATGGTTCCGCTCGCACGGTGACGACGTGACCGCGATCTTCCAGCGTCCCAACTTCGACGACGCGCCCGCCCCGGCGCAGGCCACCGCCCCCAGGCAGGCCACCGCCGCGCCGCGGGCCCCGCTGCCCACCCGTACCCCAGGGGCCATCTCCACGGACGGCCTGGCCGCGACGACGACAGCGCCGCCGGCCCAGACCCCGCCGGTGGCCCCGCCCGCGCCGCCGGCCGCCCCCGCGGCGCCCACTCCGCCGTCGGCGGTCGACCCCGAGGCGTGGCGGACCGCCGCCGACGAGGGCTGGTCCCGGGCCAGCCGGGCGGCCGAACCGCCGGCCGCCGGCACCACCCGCTCCGGCCTGCCCAAGCGGGTTCCCCAGGCGCAGCTCGTCCCCGGCGGGATCGAGCCGAAGAGCGGCCGGGACCGCAGCCGGCGCACCCCCGATGAGGTACGCGGCCTGCTGTCGGCCTATCACCGCGGTGTGCAGCGGGGGCGGACGGCCGGCGCGGACCAGAACAGCAATCCGACCAAGGAGACGAGCCGATGAACAGGCCAGCGGCCATGCAGGACATGGGTTGGCTGCTCACCAACTTCGCCGACAGCGTGGCGGGCATCGCCCACGTGGTGGCGGTGTCCGCGGACGGGCTGCTGCTCGCCTCGTCCCGGGACCTCCCCCAGGACCGGGCCGACCAGCTCGCCGCCATCACCTCCGGCGTGGTGAGCCTGACCGAGGGCGCGGCCCGTATGTTCAGCGCCGGCGGGGTGCTCCAGACGGTCATCGAGATGGACAGCGGATACCTGTTCCTCATGTCGATCAGCGACGGCTCGTCGATGGCGGTGCTCGCCGCCCGCAGCTGCGACGTCGGGCAGGTCGGCTACGAGATGGCGCTGCTGGTCGAGCGGGTGGGTGCGGCCCTGGTGCCGCTGCCCCGCGACGCGGTGCGCACGTAGCGCCGCCGGGCTGCACGGACAGATGAGCAGACGTCGAGCGACGACGTCGACCGGGAGGAGGTGATCGCGGATGGACCAACGACGGGAGGACCCGCGCGGCGCGCTGGTGCGTCCGTACGCGGTCACCCGTGGCCGTACCGAGCCGCGCCAGGACATCGCGCTGGAGGCGGTGCTGACGGCCAGCGCGACCGCCGTCGCCGAGTCCCGGTTCGCCGGCCACGACAAGCACCGGATCGCCACGATCTGCGAGGGTCGGCCCCAGTCGCTGGCCGAGGTCGCCGCGTACACCCGGATGCCCCTGGGCGTCGCCCGGGTGATCGTCGCCGACATGGTGGCCGAGGGCCTGCTGACCCTGCATACTGCCGCTCCCGCCGAGGGATACGAGGAGCGGATGGAAATTCTTGGAAGGGTGCTAAGTGGACTTCGCAGGCTATGACCCCGCCGGGGCGCGCCGCAACCGCGGGATCACCTCCGCGAAGATCGTGGTTGCGGGTGGCTTCGGCGTGGGCAAGACGACTCTGGTCGGCGCGGTCTCGGAGATCACTCCGCTGACCACCGAGGCGGTGATGACCTCGGCCGGCGTCGGCATCGACGACCCGTCGAAGGTGCCGGGGAAGCAGACGACGACGGTCGCCATGGACTTCGGCCGGATCACCATGGCCGAGGACCTGATCCTGTATCTGTTCGGCACGCCCGGCCAGACCCGGTTCTGGTTCATGTGGGACGAGATCATCAAGGGTGCGGTGGGCGCGGCGGTGCTGGTCGACACCCGCCGGATCACCGACGCGTTCGCCCCGCTGGACTACTTCGAGAACCGCCGCCTGCCGTACGTGGTGGCGCTCAACCGGTTCGACGGGGCGCCGCAGTACGAGCCGGAGGAGGTCCGCGAGGCCCTCGCCATCTCGCCCCAGGTGCCCCTGATCATGACCGACGCCCGGCACCGGGAGCCGGTGAAGCAGGTGCTGGTGACGGTCGTCGAGCACGCGATGATGCGCCTCCAGGCCGAGCACGGCCGGGGCTTCCCGACCCCGGTCGGCTGAGCGCCCGCCGCTCCGGGGCGGTGCCGGGGCGGCTCCGGGGCGGTGAGATCGCGCTCGATCGTGGAAAGAGTGGCCTCGAAGCGAGAGCGAGGCCACTCTTTCCTGCATCGAGCGCGATCTCGGGGTCGTGCGACGGTGCTGGCGGGTCGCATCCGGTTTGTCGTTTCGGGCGCGACTCCCCGCGTTCGCGTTCGCGGGCCCAGGCGTGCGCCAGCGCGGCTCACGCCCCCACTGACCTGCGGCAACTTACGCTTCTCCAGGAAGTGACGCAGCGTGATCGATGTGCAACGTCACGCTCGACGGAGGAGGAGTGCATGCGCAGAGTCACAGTGGTGTCCGCCGTGGTGGCGGGCGCGGTGATCGGCCTCGCCGGGCCGGCCCAGGCCGCCGGCCTGGACCCGCAGACCCGCCGCAACGCCCTGACCGCGATGGAGGGCGAGGCGTACGCCCACGCCAGCTACCTGGCGTACGCCCAGGAGGCCGACCGGAGCGGCCAGGGCGGCATCGCCACCCTGTTCCGCGCCACGGCGGAGACCGAACGGTACGACCACTTTGCGGCCGAGGCCGAGCTGATCGACTTCGTGCACGGCAACGCCGACAACCTGCGGGAGTCGATCGCCGGCGAGGAGCACGAGGCGACCGTCGTCTACCCGTCGTACGCCGAACAGGCCCGCCTGGACGACTGCCCCGAGGCGGCCGACCTGTTCACCGAGCTGGCCGGCGACGAGGCGACGCACGCCGCCCGGTTCCGGGTCGCCCTCGAAGCGGTGCTGAACCCCGGCTCGGGGATCGTCGTCCCCGTCGGCGAGGCGGTGCCGCCGGTGCCGATCGTCCGTAGCACGCCGGCCTGCTCGGGGCGCACCCAGGACAACCTGGAGACCACGCTGCGCGGAGAGGCGTTCGCCGACGCGAAGTACACCCTCTACGCCGAGCACGCCCGCGCCACCGGGCGGCCCCGGCTGGCCCGGCTCTGGGACAACACCGCCGGGCAGGAGCTCGGCGAGCACTTCGCCGAGACCGCCAACCTGGCCGGCCTGGTCGGTAGCAACGCCGACAACCTACGCACCTCGATCGCGGGCGAGGAGCACGAGGCGACCACCATGTACCCGTCCTTCTCCCGGCAGGCGGCGGCGGCCGGCGACGGGGATGCGGCGGCGCTGTTCGCCGAGATCGCCCACGACGAGGCCGACCACGCGTCGGCGTTCCTGCGGGCGCTGGTCGACCTCTCGCTGGGCGGGTCGGGCGGCGAAGAGGCGAAGAAGGGCGGCCGGCAGCCGACGAGCCCCAAGTCCTGACCGGGCTGGACGCGGTGCCCCCGAAGGCGGTGCGGGCCGCCGGGGGTGCTGCGGGCTGCACGATCCCTGGCCGGTTGCGCTGGAATCGTGTCGGCGTGTCGTGTAGTGGAAGCAGCCAACGTTCCGGCGACCCGAATCAAGGCGGGGTAGTACGACCCGGACAACTCGACCGGCTCGCCTCGGTGGACGAGAAGTCGGCGGCGATCTGTTCGTGTCGTGGGCGGCCGTCGTTCTCCTCGTTGCGGCGGTGACCCTTCTACTCGATCGCGACTTGGTACTGAAGGCGGCGGCCCTCGGCCACCATGGCCATCATGCTCACCTCGACCGGCACTCCGGCGTCGGTGGTGAGCCGGCGGGTGAGGCTGAGCACCCACTCGCCGGAGGTCAGGTCGAGCAGGGTGCCTTCCGTCGCGGTCGGACGGCGGGCCCGGACGTCCTCGGTCGCCCGCCGGGGGCGGTGACCCAACTCGGCGAGCAGGCTCACCGCGCCGCCCCTGCTCAGCGGTTCGGCTTCGCGCCCTCGACGAAGGCATGCCACGCGGCGCGGGAGAACGCCAGGACGGCTCCGGCGGGGTCCTTGGAATCCCGTACGGCGATGGCGTCCCCGGCATCGGCGACCTCGACGCAGTCGTTGTTGCCGCCGCCGCTGGACCGGGTGCTCTTGCGCCATGCGGCGTCTCGCAGCTCCATCACCGTCAGCCTTCCCTAGATGGCGTCGCGTGCCGCCTTGATCAGCAACCGTGACTCCTCCACGCTTGCCGCCGCCGCACGCAGGTAGTCGAAGGCCAGGGTAGACGCTTGGACGTCGTCGGCGCTCTCCACGTTGACGTCCCCGGTCGGCGACTCGACGAACAGCGCCGCAGGGTGATTCTCGAAGGCCATGATGGTGAAGGCGCCGTTGAGGCCGGCGTGCCAGACGGTCTGCTGCGGGAGGACCTGGATCGTCACGTTCTCGGGTGTGGCGAGCAGGTGGTCGAGCTGGGCTCGCAGCACCTTCGCGCCGCCGATCGGCCGGTGCAGCAGCGACTCGTCCAGCACCGCCCAGAGCCGCAACGAGCCCTCCGTGAGCCGCCGTTGCCGCGCGATCCGCGCCTCCACCAGCCTGTCGATCTCCCCGGTGGTCCGCCGACGGCCGGCGGGTTCGCCGGAGAAGGTGGCGCGGGCGTACTCGTCGGTCTGCACCAGGCCGTTGATCGTGCCCCAGGACCAGGTCCGCAGCTCGGTCGCCTCGGCCTCGAAGGCGATGTAGGCGCTGAGGCCGCTGCCGATCACTTCCCGGTAGTCCTCCCACCAGCCGCGCCCGCGCGCCTCCCGGGCCAGCTTCCAGTACCGCTCCTTGGTCTCCGGATCGGACAGCCCGTAGAGGTCGAGCATGAGGAAGAGATCGCCCTTGCTGATCCCGGTCTGGGCCAGCTCGATCAGAGACACCTTGCCGGGGTGGGTCGGTTTGGCGGCCTCTCCCACTCCCGGTCCGGCGCGAGCCGACGGGAGCAACCGCGATGGACCACGTCCCGGGGAACGACTCCCCCTCTGTCTACCACCCTTCGCCGGCCGGGGACACTCGCGCCGTCGCGCATCTGCCGGTCCGGCCGACCTGGGCGTGCACCGGCTGTGGCGACCCGTGGCCCTGCGCCGACGCGCGGGCCGGCCTGCTCGCCGAGTACGCCCACGACCGCCTGATGCTGTCGGTTCACCTGGCCGGTCACCTGGTCGACGCGATCTCCGACCTGCCGCCCGGCAAACCCGGCGAGCGGTACGCCCGGTTTCTCGGCTGGGCACGCCGGCGCTGAGTCCGACAGGGATCACTCGATCCTGAGCCGGTAACCGCGCTTGACCACCGTCTGCACCACCCGGGGGGCCTTCAGCCCGGCCCGCAGCCGGGCCACCGCCATCTCCACCGCGTGCTCGTCCGCGCCGCGCGGCAGCGTCCGCAGCAGGGCGGTGCGGGACAGCACCCGCCCCGGTGACGTGGCCAGCGCCCGTAGCACCGCCATGGGCGCCGGGGCGAGCGGGCGCAGCTCCCCGTCGACCACGGCCGCGTGCCCGCGCAGGGTCAGCAGGTGCCCGGCGGCCTTGATGCTGACCGTACGCCGGGGCAGCTCGTCCACGATGGTCCGGACCAGCGCGCCCAGCCGGGCCCGGCTGGGCGCGCTCACCGGCACCCCCCGCCGCACCAGCGGCTCGGCGGTGACCGCACCCACGCAACTGGCCAGCACGTCGCCGCGCAGCGCCTCCAGCACCGTCTCGGTGCGGTCCCCGGCGGCGCGCAGCAGCGCCTCGGCAGCCGGGGCGGAGGTGAACGTGACCGCGTCCACCAGCCGGCCCGCGACCAGGTCGATGAGCCGGTGCAGGGGTGCCGGGTCGGTCGGCGGCGCCCACCGGTAGACCGGCACCTCGATCACGGTCGCGCCGGCGTCCTCCAGCGCGCTCGTGCACTCGGGCTGCCGGTCGCCGTGCAGCTGCATGGCGATCACCTGCCCGGCCACCCCGCGCCGCACCAGGTGCTCGACGACCTCCTCGCAGCTCTCCGAGTCCGGCGACCACTGGTCGTGCAGGCCGGCGGCGCGGATCGCGCCCCGCGCCTTGGGACCCCGGGCCACCACGTACGCCCGCGACAGCACGCCGCGCAGCGGCTCGGCCAGCCCCCAGCCCTCGGCCGCCTCCAGCCAGCCCCGCATCCCGATGCCGGTGTTGGCCATCAGCACGTCCGGCGGGCGGTCCAGGCACTCCCGGGTCGCCTCGCGCAGGTCCGTGTCGTCGGTCAGCGGCACGATCCGCAGGGCCGGCGCGATGACCACCCGCGCGCCGCGTCGTTGCAGCAGGGCGGCCAGCTCGTCGCGCCGGCGGTCAGCGGTGACCCCGATGGTGAAGCCGGCCAGTTCGTCGGCCATTCACTCCTCCCGTCTCAGCCGCACCTCGACCAGGCCGTCCCGGCAGCGCACGTCGTGCCGGGGCACCGCCACGCCGGGCAGGTCCAGGCAGGCTCCGGTGTGCAGGTCGTACACCTGCTTGTGCAGCGGGGAGGCGACCGTCGGCGTGCCGCCCCGGCTGCCCACGATGCCCCGGGCCAGCACGTACGCCCCGCCGACGGGGTCGAGGTTGTCCAGGGCGAACAGCTCGTCGCCGGCGCGGAACAGGGCGACCTGCGCCCCGTCGACCAGGGCGGCAACGCCCCGCTCCGGTTCCAGCCGGTCCAGCGGGCAGACCGGGGTCCAGCCGAGGGCGTCCGCCGCCGTGCGGCGCGTGGACGTGTCCGTCGCGATGCTCATCGCCGTACCTCCGGAAGGCCGAGGGTGACCGGTTGCCGGCGGCGGGCCGGTGCCTCGCCGTCGGGTGCCGCTGACGCCGCGACCGGCCGGGCCCGGCCGGCGGGCACGGGCTGGCCGCGTTCGACGGCGAAGGTGATCGACGGGTCCGGCACGTCGGGCGCGTTGACGAAGGACGTGAACCGGCGCAGCCGCTCCGGGTCGTCGAGCACGTCGCGCCACTCGTCGGAGTACGCCGCCACGTGCCGGGCCATCTCCGCCTCCAGCTCGGCGCAGAGGCCCAGCGAGTCGTCCACGATGACCGCGCGCAGGTGGTCGAGCCCGCCCTCCATCGCCTCGATCCAGGCGGCGGTGCGCTGCAACCGGTCGGCCGTGCGGATGTAGTACATGAGGAACCGGTCGATCAGCGGGATCAGCTCCGCCGTCGACAGGTCGGTGGCGAACAGGTCGGCGTGCCGGGGCCGGAAGCCGCCGTTGCCGCCGACGTAGAGGTTCCAGCCGGTGTCGGTGGCGATGATGCCGAAGTCCTTGCTGCGGGCCTCGGCGCACTCCCGGGCACAGCCCGACACCGCCGACTTGAGCTTGTGCGGCGCGCGCAGCCCCCGGTAGCGCAGCTCCAGGGCCACGGCCAGCCCGACGGAGTCCTGCACCCCGTACCGGCACCAGGTCTCGCCGACGCACGACTTCACCGTGCGCAGCGCCTTGCCGTACGCGTGGCCGGACTCGAAGCCCGCGTCGACCAGCCGCCGCCAGATCTGCGGGAGCTGGTCGACCCGCGCCCCGAACAGGTCGATGCGCTGCCCGCCGGTGATCTTCGTGTAGAGCTTGAACTCCTGCGCCACCTGACCGATCACGATCAGCTTCTCCGGGGTGATCTCGCCGCCGGGGATCCGGGGCACCACCGAGTAGCTGCCGTCGCGTTGCAGGTTCGCCAGGTACGCGTCGTTGGTGTCCTGCAACGACGCCCGCTCACCGTCGAGCACGTGCCCGGTGCCCAGCGACGCGAGGATCGAGGCGACCACCGGCTTGCAGATGTCGCAGCCCCGGCCCCGCCCGTGCTCGGCGATCAGCCGGGAGAAGGTGCGGATGCCGCGCACCCGCACCACGTCGAACAGCTCCTGCCGGCTCAGGTCGAAGTGCTCGCACAGCGCGGTGGGCTGCTTCACCCCCGCCGCGTCGAGGAGCTGCTTGAGCATCGGCACGCACGACCCGCAGCTCGTGCCGGCCCGGGTGCACGCCTTCAGCGCCGGCACGTCCGCGCAACCGCCGGCGATCGCCGTGTCGATGTCGTCGCGGGTCACCGCGTTGCACGAGCAGACCTGCGCGCTGCCGGGCAGCGCGCCGGCCCCGGCCGCCGCCCCGCCGGCCGGGGCCAGCAGCGCCAGCGGCGCGGCCGGCAGCGGCCCGCCGACGCTGGCCCGCAGCGTCGGGTAGGCGCCCGCGTCCCCGACCAGCACGCCGCCGAGCAGCGTCGTCGCGTCGTCGGAGAGGACCAGCTTCGCGTACGACCGGGTGGCCGGGTCGGTGAACGTCACGTCCAGGCTGCCCTCGGTGGTGCCGTGCGCGTCGCCGAACGACGCCACGTCCACGCCGAGCAGCTTCAGCTTCGTCGCGGTGTCCGCGCCGGGGAACGTAGCCGCGCCGCCCAACAGCCGGTCGGCGACCACCTCCGCCGTGGCGTAGCCGGGGGCGACCAGGCCGTGGCAGACCCCGTCGACGGCCGCGCACTCGCCCACCGCCCAGATCCGCTCGTCGCCGGTGCGGCAGGACGTGTCGACCAGCACCCCGCCGCGCGGGCCCAGCTCCAGGCCGGCCGAGCGGGCCAGCTCGTCGCGGGGCCGGATGCCGGCCGCGACCACCACCAGCTCGGCGTCGACCGTGCGGCCGTCGGACAGCTCCAGGGCGGCCACCGTGCCGTCCGGGCCGGGCCGCAGCGCGGTGGTCGCCACCCCGAGGTGGGTGGACACCCCCAGCTCCTCGACGTAGCGGCGCAGCATCGCCCCGCCCGCCTCGTCGACCTGCACCGGCATCAGCCGGGGCGCGAACTCGATCACGTGGGTGGTCAGGCCGAGCAGGCGCAGGGCGTTCGCCGCCTCCAGGCCGAGCAGGCCGCCGCCGATCACCGCGCCGACGCGCCGGCCCCGGGCGTGCTCGCGGATCGCCTCCAGGTCGTCGAGCGTGCGGTAGACGAACACCCCGGGCAGCTCCCGGCCCGCCACCGGCGGCACGAACGGGTACGACCCGCAGGCCAGCACGACCGCGTCGTACGGATGCTCGCCGGCCGCCGTGACCACGACCCGCCGCTCCCGGTCGATGGCCGTGGCCGGCTCGCCGAGGCGCAGCTCGACCCCGTCGTCGGGGGTGTGCAGGTTCAGCTCCTCGGCGGACACCCCGTCGAAGAACGCCGACAGCCGCACCCGGTCGTACGCGGGCCGGCTCTCCTCGGCGAGCACCGTCACCTGCCAGCGGCGCCCGGTGTCCCGGGCGCGCAGCGCCTCGGTGAACCGCTGCCCCACCATGCCGTTGCCGATGACGACCACCCTGCCGCCGGTCACGGCGTCGCCTCCGCCGGTGCCCGGTCCTGTCGTGTCGCCGTTCATCACGCCACCTCCACGCGGTCGTGTCGCGCCCTCGGGCTGTCGTCGTTGACCTGGTCGGCTCCGGCGAGCGTCGGCGGGCCGTCGATGGCCGGGTCGACCCCGGCGAGCGCGGCCGGTCCGTCGGCCGCCGGGTCGACCTCGGCGAGCCAGCCGACGATGCCGGCGAGGGCGTCGCGACACCCGCCGCAGCCGGTGCCGGCCCGGGTCGCCGTCGACATCGCCGCCACCGTCCGGGCCCCGGCCCGCCAGCAGGCCACCAGCGCGCCCTTGCTGACGTCGTTGCACTGGCACACGGTCACCGCGTCCGGCATCAGCGCCGGTGACGCGGCCGGCGGGGCCGGCGCCCCGCCGAGCGCCCGGCCCAGCAGCAGCGCCCGCCGGTCCGACGGCACCGGGGCGCCCCGGTCGAACAGCTGCACCACCGTGCCGACGGCCGGGTTGTCGCCGAGCAGGATCGCCCCGGTCAACCGCTCGTCGCGGATGCGCAGCCGGGCGTACGTGCCCCGCGCCGGGTCGGCGAACGTCAGCTCCTCCACCGGCCCGTCGCCGGCCCGGTCGCCCCCGGCGGCGGTGTCGCCCATCGCGGCGAGGTCGATCCCGGCCGCCTTGAGCCGGGTCACCGCCGGCCGGGGCCGGTACGCCGCCTGCGGGTCCGCGCCGCCGAGCAACTGCGCCACCACCCGGGCCTGAGCCCAGGCCGGTGCGACCAGCCCGCTGGGCGTGCCCCCGTGCTGGGCGCAGTCGCCGATCGCCGAGACGTGCGGGTCGCTGGTGCGCAGCCGGTCGTCGACGACGACGCCCCGGGCCACCGTCAGCCCCGCCGCCGCGGCGAGGGCGGTGTCGGGGCGTACCCCGCAGGAGAGCACCAGCAGGTCGGCGGCGAGCGACGAACCGTCGGACAGGTCGAGCCGGACGCCGTGGGCGTCGGCGGCGAGCCCCGTCGCGGACGCGCCGAGGTGGGTGCGCACCCCGAGGTCGGCGAGCGTGCCCGCGAGCACCACGCCGGCCGTCGGGTCGAGCTGCCGCTCCATCAGGTGCCCCTTCGGGTGGACCACCGTCACTTCCAGCCCCCGGGCGGCGAGCCCCCGGGCCGCCTCCAGCCCGAGCAGGCCGCCGCCGAGCACCAGCGCACGGCGCGCGCCCCGGGCCAGGGCCAGGATGCGCCGGCAGTCGTCCAGGGTGCGGAAGACGGCCACCCGCTCCGGCAGGTCGGACGGGTCCAGCCCGGGCAGCGGCGGCACCACGGCCCGGCTGCCGGTGGCGAGCACCAGGTGGTCGTACCCGATCCGGTCGCCGTCGTCGGTGCGCACCGCGCGGGCCGCCCGGTCGATCGCGGCCACCGCGACCCCGGTGCGTACGTCCACGCCGTGCCCGGCGGCCTCGGTCAGCTCCACGTCCGGCTCGTCGAGCTTCCCGGCCAGCAGGGTGGAGAGCATGATCCGGTTGTATGCCCGGTGCGGCTCCGCGCCGAACACGGTGACCTTGCGGTCGCCGGGCTGGGCGTGCAGCTCGGCGGCGAGCCGTGCGCCGGCCATCCCGTATCCCACGATCACGACGGCGGTCATGCCGGTGCCCTCTCCACCCGGACGGCGCAGATCTTGAACTCCGGCATCCCGGAGACCGGGTCGACGGCGTCGTTGGTGACCGAATTCGCCCGCGCGGCCCCGCCCCAGTGGAACGGCGCGAAGACGGTGTCGGGGCGGATCGTCGGGGTGAGCCGGGCCGGGGCGCGCAGCTCGCCGCGCCGCGAGGTGACCCGTACCTCCTCGCCGTCGCCTACGCCGAGCCGGGCGGCCAGGTCCGGGTGCAGCTCGACGAACGCCCCCGGCGCGGCCCGGCGCAGCGCCGCCACCCGGCGGGTCTGCGCGCCGGACTGGTATTGGGCGAGCACCCGGCCGGTGGTCAGCCGCAGCGGATACTCGGCGCACACCTCCTCGGCGGCCGGCCGGTGGTCGACGGCGCGGAACCGGGCCCGCCCGTCGGGGGTGGGGAAGGCGTCGGCGAACAGGCGCGGGGTGTCCGGCGCGTCCGGGTCCGGGCAGGGCCAGAACACCCCGCCGGTGGCGTCGATCCGGTCGTAGGTGACCCCGGCGTAGTCGGCCACCCCACCGGCCGAGGCCCGGCGCAGCTCGGCGAAGACCTCCGCCGGGTCGTCGCTGAAGCCCGCCTTCGTGCCGAGCCGGTCGGCCAGGTCGGCGATGATCGCCAGGTCGGTCCGGACGCCCGGCGGGGGCGTGCGCACCGCGCGGCGGCGCAGCACCCGACCCTCCAGGTTGGTCATCGTGCCGTCCTCCTCGGCCCACTGGGCGGTGGGCAGCACCACGTCGGCCAGCTCGGCGGTCTCGGAACGCACCAGGTCGGCGACGACCAGCAAATCCAGGTCGCGCAGCCGGCCCTCGATCCGGGCCGCGCGGGGCGCCGACACCACCGGGTTGGAGCCGAACACCAGCAGCGCCTTCGGGCCCGCCGGGGTGCCGAGAGAATCCAGGAGCTGGTACGCGGGCACGCCCGGCCCGGGCAGCTCGTCGGCGGGCACCCCCCACACCCCGGCGACGTGCGCGCGGGCCGCCGGGTCGGCGATGCTGCGGTACCCGGGAAGCTGGTCGGCCTTCTGGCCGTGCTCCCGCCCGCCCTGGCCGTTGCCCTGCCCGGTGAGGCAGCCGTACCCGGATCCGGGCCGGCCCGGCAGGCCCAGCGCCAGTGCCAGGTTGATGAACGCGGTGACCGTGTCGACGCCCTTGGCGTGCTGCTCGGCCCCCCGCGCGGTGAGGATGATCGCGCCGCCCGCCGTCGCCAGCGCCCGCGCGGTCGCCTCCAGATCGGCCACCGGCACGCCGGTCAGCCGCTCCACCTCGGCCGGCCAGTAGCCGGCCACCGTCCGCCGCACCTCGTCGAAGCCCGTGGTGCGCTCGGCGACGTACGCCCGGTCGACGAAGCCCTCGGTGAGCGCGATGTGCAGCAGCGCGTTGGCCACCGCGAGGTCGGTGCCGGGCACCGGTTGCAGGTGCAGGTCGGCCTGCCGGGCGGTGGCGGTGGCCCGGGGGTCCACCACGATCAGCGTGCCGCCGGCGGCACGCTGGTCGGCGACGTGGCGCATCAGCGGCGGCATCGTCTCGGCCGGGTTCGCGCCGACCATCAGCAGGGTCCGCGCCCGGCCCAGGTCGGCCAGCGGGAAGGGCAGCCCCCGGTCGACGCCGAACGCGCGGTTGCCGGCCGCCGCCGCCGACGACATGCACCAGCGCCCGTTGTAGTCGATGTGCCGGGTCCGCAGCGCCACCCGGGCGAACTTGCCCAGCGCGTACGCCTTCTCGTTGGTCAGCCCGCCGCCGCCGAAGACGGCGACCGCGTCGCGGCCGTGCCGGTCCTGGACGGCGCGCACGCCCCCGACGATGCGCTCCATCGCCTCGGCCCAGGACGCCGGGCGCAGCTGCCCGGTGCCGGCGTCGCGCACCAGCGGGGTGGTCAGCCGGTCGGGGTGGTCGAGCAGCTCGGCGGCCGTCCAGCCCTTCTGGCAGAGGCCGCCGCGGTTGGTGGGGAACTGCCGGGGGAGCACCTCGACCCGGCCGTCGGTCTCGCGCAGCGTCATGCCGCACTGGAGGGCGCAGTACGGGCAGTGCGTCGCCGCCTCCCGGGGGGACTTCCCCGCCGGAGTCGCCGGTCGTGCACCGTCTGTCATGTCGCCAAAGCGTGCCGCCGGGCGGTTTCGGGTCAGCGTCCCGTTTGTTTCGGTCCTGTCAAGAGCACCTCACACCGCACAGGAGAAACCCGCCGGACCTCCTGTTGAACGTCGTCACCGCTCCCACCCCGCCCCGCCCGCCTCGCCCCGCCCCGCCTCGCCCCGCCCCGCCCGCCTCGCCCCGGTGATCAAGAGGAAAGTGTCAGAGTGGATCTCAACGATGACGCAAACCTCTTGATCACCGGGCCGGCCTCGGCTGGGCGGGAGGGGATGACCGGGGGTCATACCGGGAGTAGGATGTGTGGCATGACTGCCAAGGTGACACTGTCGTTCTCCGACGAGACGATCGAGGAGGCGCGCCGGTTCGCCAAGCGCGAGGGGCTGTCGCTCTCCGCCTGGATGGACCAGGCCGCCCGGGAGAAGGCGCTGCGCGAGGTCTTCACCGCGCACGCCGACGCCGTCCACCGGGCCGGGCTCGACCTGGAGACGGCCGCCGTCGCCGACGCCCGCGAGGTGGCGATGGTCGACGATCTGCTCTTCGGCGGGCGGCCGCGTGCTGCGTAGGGGAGAGGTCTGGCGCATCTCCGGCGCCCGGGAACGGCTCGGGCTGGTGATCAGCTCCGACGTCTACAACTCCACCGATGTGCCCATCGTGATGGTGGCCGAGGTGGTCGAGGCGGCGCTGCTGCGCGACTCGCCGCTGGCCGTGCCGATGGGCGGGCACGTGGTGATGCCCGATCGGCTCTCCTCGCCCTTGAAGCAGTGGTTCACCGAGTGCGTGGACGTGGCCGACACCGACACCATGCAGCGGGTCGCCCGGGCGTTGCGTATCCTGCAACAGCTCTGACCGCGCCCCGCGCCACCAGCCCCGGCTTCGACCGGGATCTCACCATTGTCCCGACCCGCCCTGTGCGGCGGCTGTTGCGTCGGCGACTCCCGCGACGCATCTTCCGGTAATCCCGGCCTCCTAACTTTCAGGCGGAACCGCCCGTCGCCCGTTCCCGCGGCGCCGGGCGACGTGGACGCCAGCGCCCGGCCGGGAGGAGACAGCGGATGACCAGCACGGTGGCCGAGACCGAACCCACAGGTGAGATCGACCTGCAACGACGGCCGGGCCGGTGGATCGGGCACTGGGACCCGGAGGACCAGGGCTTCTGGCGGGCCGTCGGCAGCCGGATCGCCCGCCGGAACCTCATCTACTCGATCTTCGCCGAGCACATCGGTTTCTCCGTCTGGCTGCTCTGGAGCATCGTCGTCGTCCGGCTCGACGACGTCGGCTGGCAGCTCACCACCAGCCAGGCGCTGTGGCTGACCGCCGTGCCCAGCGGCGTCGGCGCGCTGCTGCGGCTGCCGTACACCTTCGCGGTGCCGATCTTCGGCGGCCGGAACTGGACGGTGGCCTCCGCGCTGCTGCTGATCCTGCCCTGCCTCGGCCTGGCCTGGGCGGTCGAGAACCCGGAGATCGGGTACGTGCCGCTGCTGCTGATCGCCGCCACCGCCGGCCTCGGCGGCGGCAACTTCGCCTCCAGCATGGCCAACATCTCCTTCTTCTACCCCGAGCGGGAGAAGGGCTGGGCGCTGGGCCTCAACGCGGCCGGCGGCAACATCGGCGTCGCGGTCGTGCAGTTCCTGGTGCCCCAGGTGGTCGTGCTGGGCGGCGGGCTCGCGCTCTCCCTGGCCGGCCTGATGTACGTCCCGCTCGCCGTCGCCGCGGCCGTCTGCGCGTACCTGTTCATGGACAACCTGGCCGAGGCGAAGGCGGACGTGAAGCCGGTCTGGTCCTCGCTGCGGCACGCCGACACCTGGATCATGTCGCTGCTGTACATCGGCACCTTCGGCTCGTTCATCGGCTACTCGGCGGCCTTCCCCACCCTGCTCAACTCGGTGTTCGGCCGGCCCGACATCGCGCTGAGCTGGGCGTTCATCGGCGCCGGGATCGGCTCGTTCTTCCGCCCGCTGGGCGGTCGGCTGGCCGACTCGGTGGGCGGCGCCCGGGTCACCATCGGCAGCTTCGTGCTGATGGCCGTCGGGGCGTACGGGGCGCTCTGGTCGGTGCAGGAGCGCAGCCTGGGCGTCTTCTTCGCCGCGTTCATGCTGCTGTTCGTGGCGACCGGGATCGGCAACGGGTCGACGTACCGGATGATCTCCAAGATTTTCCGGGTCAAGGGGGAGGACCTCGGCGGCTCCCCGGAGACCATGCTGTCCATGCGGCGGCAGGCGGCCGGGGCGCTGGGCATCATCTCCTCGGTCGGCGCGTTCGGCGGCTTCCTCGTCCCGATCTGCTACGCCTGGGCCAAGTCCACCTACGGCGGTATCCAGCCGGCGCTGCGCTTCTACGTCGGCTTCTTCCTGGTGCTGCTGGTGGTCACCTGGGTCGCGTACGTGCGGCCCGGCTCCCGGATGGCCCGCGCCGGGGTGTGACCCTGGTCATGATCGAAACGGGGGGCCGCGCCGGGCGACCCCCCGTTTTGACCTGCCGACCCAGCCCCGGGTATCGTTGCCTGCTGTTGTACGACATTTAGAGGCGTGCCGCATCAGGTACGCTTGGTCGTTCGTGCGCGCTGGTCCGGCCGGGATGTCCTGGTCACCTCGGCGCGCGACCCCAGACCGACGACGAGACAAGGTAGACCTGTGCGTACGTACAGCCCGAAGCCGGGTGAGATCGAGCGTCAGTGGCACGTCATCGACGCCTCTGATGTCGTGCTGGGCCGCCTCGCGACCCACGCCGCCACGCTGCTGCGTGGCAAGCACAAGCCGACTTTCGCGCCGCACGTCGACACGGGCGACTTCGTCGTCGTCGTGAACGCGGGCAAGGTCGCGCTGACCGGCAACAAGCGCCAGCAGAAGGTCGCCTACCGCCACTCCGGCTACCCGGGCGGCCTCAAGCAGGTCGGCTACGAGGAGCTGCTCAGCAAGCGCCCCGAGCGGGCCATCGAGCTGGCCGTGAAGGGGATGCTCCCGCACAACAAGCTCGGCCGTCAGCTGATCAAGAAGCTGAAGGTCTACGCCGGTGCCGAGCACCCGCACGGCGCGCAGCAGCCGGCGCCGTTCGAGATCAAGCAGATCGCGCAGTGAGCGCGGGCGAAGGAAACAGCATGACCGACATCACCGAGACCGAGGTTGCCCCCGAGGCCACCGAGGCACCGGCGCCCGTCGTCCGCGCGCCCCGCGGCGACCGGCCGATCCAGACCGTCGGCCGCCGCAAGGAGGCCATCGTCCGGGTGCGCATCGTCCCCGGCAGCGGCAAGATCACCTGCAACGGCCGTGACCTTGAGGCCTACTTCCCGAGCAAGGTGCACCAGCAGCTCATCAAGGACCCGCTGGTGACCGCCGAGAAGCCCGAGGCCTTCGACGTCATCGCCAACCTGCGCGGCGGCGGCACCACCGGCCAGGCCGGTGCGCTGCGGCTCGCCATCGCCCGGGCGCTGATCGTCAACGAGCCCGACGACCGCCCGGCCCTCAAGAAGGCCGGCTTCCTGACCCGTGACGCCCGGGTCAAGGAGAGCAAGAAGTACGGCCTCAAGAAGGCCCGTAAGGCTCCCCAGTACTCGAAGCGCTGACCAACAGCTTCACGTTGTACTTCTGACGGACGGCCGGGTCCGCCTCCCCTCGACGGGAGGTGGCCCGGCCGTTTCGCTTTCTCTGTTGCACCATTTCATCGGAGGTTGGCGGGTATGGGCCGGTTGTTCGGCACGGACGGCGTACGCGGACGCGCGAACGCGGATCTCACCCCGGAGCTCGCGCTCGCGGTGGCGGTTGCCGCCGCCCACACACTGGCCGAGACGGACCGCAGCCATCCGCCGCTGGCCGTGGTCGGCCGGGACACCCGGGCCAGCGGCGAGATGCTGGAGGCCGCCGTGGTGGCCGGCCTCACCAGCGCCGGCGCCAACGTCGTGCGGGTCGGCGTGCTGCCCACCCCCGCCGTGGCGTTCCTCACCGCCGAGGCCAAGGCCGACCTGGGTGTGATGCTCTCCGCCTCGCACAACCCCATGCCCGACAACGGCATCAAGCTCTTCGCCGCCGGTGGCCACAAGCTGCCCGACGAGATCGAGGTGCGGATCGAGGCGGCCGTCGAGGCGAACGCCGTCACCGCGTGGGACCGGCCGACCGGCGCCGGGGTGGGGCGGGTGCACGACCTGCTCGACGGCGCGGACCACTACGTGCAGCACCTCGTCGGCACCGTGCCGCACCGCCTCGACGGGATCAAGGTCGTGGTCGACTGCGCCAACGGGGCCGCCGCCGAGGTCGCGCCGGTGGCGTACCGGGAGGCGGGGGCCGAGGTCGTCGCCATCCACGCCGAGCCGGACGGCCTCAACATCAACGACGACTGCGGCTCCAACCACATCGACGCGCTGCGCGAGGCCGTGGTCGCGCACGGCGCGCACCTGGGCATCGCCCACGACGGCGACGCCGACCGGTGCGTCGCGGTCACCGCCGACGGGGTCGAGGTCGACGGCGACCAGGTCATGGCGATCCTCGCCGTGGCCATGCGGGAGGCCGGCGCGCTCACCGACGACACCCTCGTCGCCACCGTGATGAGCAACCTCGGCCTGCGGCTGGCCATGTCCGCGCAGGGCATCCGGCTGATCGAGACGAAGGTCGGCGACCGGTACGTCCTGGAGGAGCTGCGCGGCTCCGGCCTCGCCCTCGGCGGCGAGCAGAGCGGGCACATCGTCATACCGGCCTACGCGACCACCGGAGACGGGGTGCTCACCGGGCTGCACCTGATGGCCCGGATGGCTGCCACCGGCCGCACCCTCGCGGACCTGGCCGCCGTGGTGACCAAGCTGCCCCAGGTGCTGATCAACGTGCCGGTCGGGGACCGGTCGGTGGGGGCCGCCGCGCCAGCCGTGCGGGCCGAGGTCGAGCGGGCCGAGGCGGAACTGGGCGAGACCGGCCGGGTGCTGCTGCGCCCCTCGGGCACCGAACTCCTGGTCCGGGTGATGGTCGAGGCGGCCACCGAGCGGGCCGCCCGCGAGGTGGCCGAGCGCATCGCCGAGCAGGTCCGCGCCGCCAGCCCCGCGTTGTAAGGAAGGGCCCCTTGTCAACGCTTCTGTATGGAAGGGGCGCCTTCTCACACCCCGGCGACGGGGACGCCGGCTGTGTGGTGGGCGGGGCGGGCGTGTGCGGGGCGGTCGCCCGGGTCAGGTCAGGCGGCGCAGCCGGGTGACCGCCTCGGTGAGCACCTCCGGGCGCTTGCAGAACGCGAACCGGACCAGCCGCCGCCCCGCCTCGGCATCGTCGTAGAACACCTGCGTCGGCACGGCCACCACCCCGCACCGCGCCGGCAGCGACCGGCAGAACTCGACCCCGTCCCGCCCGCCGAGCGGGCCGACGTCGGCCGTGACGAAGTATGTCCCCTCCGGCGTGAGGACGCCGAAGCCCGCGTCGGTCAGCCCGGCGACCAACTGGTCCCGACGGGCCCGCATCCCGGCCGCGAACTCCGCGAAGTAGGCGTCCGGCAGGGCCAGGGCCACCGCCACCGCCGGCTGCAACGGCGCGCCGTTGACGAAGGTGAGGAACTGCTTGACCCGCAGCACCGCCGAGACCAGTGGCGCCGGCCCGCTGACCCAGCCCACCTTCCACCCCGTGCAGGAGAACGTCTTGCCGGCCGACGAGATCCGCAGCGTGCGCTCGCGCATGCCGGGCAGGCTGGCCAGCGGCACGTGCGGTGTCGCGGCGTCGGCGAAGACCAGGTGCTCGTACACCTCGTCGGTCACCGCGTACGCGCCGTGCTCGCGGCACAGCTCGGCCACCAGGGCCAACTCCTCGCGGGTGAAGACCTTGCCCGTCGGGTTGTGCGGCGAGTTCAGCAGGACCAGCCGCGTCCGCGGCCCGAACGCGGCACGCAGCGCCGCCGGGTCGAAGGCGTACCGGCCGTCCGAGCCGGGCCGCAGCGTCACCGGCCGCCGCACCGCCCCGGCGAGGGCGATCGAGGCGGCGTACGAGTCGTAGTACGGCTCGAAGCAGACCACCTCGTCGCCCGGCTCGCAGAGGGCGAGGATGCTCGCGGCGATCGCCTCGGTGGCCCCGGCGGTGACGACGATCTCGCCGTCCGGGTCGTACTCCAGGCCCCAGAACCGGCGCTGGTGGGCGGCGACGGCGGCGCGCAGCGCGGGGATGCCGGGGCCCGGCGGGTACTGGTTCTGGCCGCCGCGCAGCGCCTCGACCGCGACGGCGAGCATCTCGGGCGGCCCGTCGGTGTCGGGGAAACCCTGCCCCAGGTTGACCGCGCCGGTCCGGACGGCCAGGGCAGACATCTCGGCGAAGATGGTCGTCCCGAACGGCCGCATCCGGGCCACCAGCGGGTCGACATCAGCGGGCGTCGTCACGTCGGCCAGCTTACGGGCCGGTGACGCAGGGGCAAGACCACGCTCAGCCGGTGCAGTTGACCCACCACCAACTCCCGTCCTCGGCGACGGACCGGCCGTCGACGGTGATCCCGCAGTCGACCCGGTGCTGCCGGTTGCGGCTGGTGGCGAGCACCATCACCCGGCTGGCGTCGGTCATCCGGAAGGTCTTGCGCCAGGGCAGCCGCACGTCGTCCGTCTGGATCAGGTCGCCGTCCGAGTCGTAGAACTCCACGTCGACGGGCCCCTGACCGGTCACCTCGTAGGTGACGGAGACCCGCCCCGGCGCACCGGAGGGCCGGATGGCGGGGCTGCGGGTGGGCTCCGGGGGCGGGGACGGCACCGCCTCGTCCTCGCCGTCCGGGGCGTATGGGCCGCCGTACCAGGGGTCCTGCGCGGTGGACCGGTCCTCGGCGGCGGCGGTGAGAATGCCGGCCACGACGGCGCAGCCGCACAGCCCGATGACCAGGACAACCGCCAGGCCGATCACCAGGCCGATCACCAGACCGTTGCCGCCCGCGTGCCCCGGTGGCCGCCCCGGGTACGCGAACGGCGGCGGGTAGCCCGCCGGCGGCCAGCCGGCCGGCGCGCCCGGGGGCGGTGGGACCGGGCCGGGAGGCGGTGGCGGCCAGCCGGCCGGGCCGTACCCAGACCCGGGGTGAGCGCCCGGCCAGGGCTGCCCGCCCGGGTGGGGTCGAGCGCCCGCGGATGGCATGCCCGGGGCCACCGCTTGTCCCGCCTGTCCTGCCTGCCGGTTCTCCGGAACGTCGGCGGGCGGCGGAGCACCTGGGCCGGCGGCGGACGGGGCGTACGGCTCCGGGGCGGCCCAGGGCTGCGGCGGAGCCAGCGGGTCGGGCGGCGACCACGAGGAGCCTGCCGGAGTCTGGGGAACAGCGGGGTCGGTGCCGGCGGACGGGCCCGGCTCAGCAGACGTCGCCTCAGCAGACGGCGGCTCGGGGGACGGCGGCTCGGGGGACGGCGGCGACGCCTCGGACATGGGACTGCTCCGGGAAGGGGGGCGCGGCGTGGCCGCGGCGGGGTGGGATGGGGACGTCGGGGCCGCGACCGCGGCCGGCTCCCGCGAGGTGGCCCTCAATGTACGCGGTCACGCCGCTGCCCTGCGGCCCCTGCCGCTGCTGCTTTGCCGTCAGCTGCGGCCCGGCCGGCACGAGGCTTGACCCGCGCCGTCTTGGCCGGCATGCGTCTTGGCCGGAGCCGGGATGACGGGCCGGGGAGATTCGTCCCCGGAGCAGCCCGGCCTACCAATTCGCTCAATCCAGATGCTTGTTTGCCCGGCTTCCGCGCACGTGTGATGAGCGAAACTGGGTTAGGCTGCGGACCATGTGTGGAATCGTGGGTTACGCCGGCGCGCGCCCGGCGCTCGGCATCGTGCTCGACGGCTTGCGCCGCCTGGAGTACCGGGGCTACGACTCGGCCGGGGTGGCCGTCGTGTGCGCCGACGAGCTGCTGATCGAGAAGAAGGCGGGCAAGCTGGCCAACCTGGAGAAGGTGCTCGCCGAGCAGGCCGCCACCGACCCGGAGGCCTGCGCCGCGAGCCCGATCGGCATCGGCGACGGCACCACCGGCATCGGGCACACCCGCTGGGCCACCCACGGTGGCCCCACCGACCGCAACGCCCACCCGCACCTCGCCCCCGACGGGCGGGTCGCCGTGATCCACAACGGCATCATCGAGAACTTCGCGAAGCTCCGTGCCGAGCTGGAGGACGACGGCGTCCTGTTCAACAGCGACACCGACACCGAGTGCGCCGCCCACCTGCTCTCCGCCGCGCTGGCCGACCTGCGCGCCGCCGGCGAGCCGGACGGCCCACAGCTGCTCGCCGCCGCGATGCGCGTGGTCTGCCAGCGCCTCGAAGGCGCGTTCACACTGCTCGCCGTCGACGCGGGGGTGCCCGGCGCGGTGGTCGGGGCCCGCCGAAACTCGCCGTTGGTGGTCGGCCGGGGCGACGGGGGAAACTACCTCGCCAGCGACGTCGCGGCATTCATCGAGCACACCCGCGACGCGGTCGAGCTGGGCCAGGACCAGATCGTCCTGATCACCGCCGACTCGATCGAGATCACCGACTTCGCCGGCCTGCCGGCCACCGGCAAGGACTTCCACATCGACTGGGACTCCTCGGCCGCCGAGAAGGGCGGCTACGACTGGTTCATGCTCAAGGAGATCGAGGAGCAGCCGCAGGCCGTCGCCGACACCCTGCTCGGCCGGCTCACCGACGGCGGCGAGATCATGCTCGACGAGGTCCGACTCAGCGACCAGGACCTGCGCGACGTCGACAAGATCTTCATCGTCGCGTGCGGCACCGCGTACCACTCCGGACTGGTCGCGAAGTATGCCATCGAGCACTGGACCCGGATCCCGTGCGAGGTGGAGCTGGCCAGCGAGTTCCGCTACCGCGACCCGGTCCTCGACCGGTCCACGCTGATCATCGTGATCTCCCAGTCCGGCGAGACCATGGACACGCTGATGGCGCTGCGGCACGCCAAGGAGCAGAAGGCCCGGGTGCTCGCCATCTGCAACACCAACGGCTCGACCATCCCGCGCGAGTCCGACGCCGTCCTCTACACCCACGGCGGGCCGGAGATCGCGGTCGCCTCCACCAAGGCGTTCCTCACCCAGCTCGTCGCCTGCTATCTCATCGGTCTGCACCTCGCCCAGGTGCGCGGGATCAAGTTCGCCGACGAGGTGGCCGCCGTGGTGGACCAGCTCCACCAGATGCCCGGCAAGCTGCGCGAGCTGCTCGGCCGGATCGAGCCGGTGCGGGAGCTGGCGCGGGAGATCAGGTCCGAGCCGACGGTGCTCTTCATCGGCCGGCACGTCGGCTACCCGGTCGCCCTGGAGGGCGCGCTCAAGCTCAAGGAGCTGGCGTACATGCACGCCGAGGGCTTCGCCGCCGGCGAACTCAAGCACGGCCCGATCGCGCTCATCGACCAGGGCACCCCGGTGATCTGCATCGTGCCGTCGCCCGTCGGCCGGGGCATGCTGCACGACAAGGTCGTCTCCAACATCCAGGAGGTGCGCGCCCGGGGGGCCCGCACCATCGTGATCGCCGAGGAGGGCGACGAGGCGGTGGTCCGCTACGCCGACCATCTGATCCGGGTGCCGCGTACGCCGACGCTGCTCGCGCCCCTGGTGACCACCGTGCCGTTGCAGGTGCTCGCGGCGGAGATCGCGGCGGCCCGGGGCCACGACGTCGACCAGCCCCGCAACCTCGCCAAGTCCGTCACCGTCGAGTAGCCCGGCACGCCTCACCGGCCCAGCACCACCCGGGCCATGCCGTCCAGGGCCGGGTTGGCCGGGTCCCAGTAGCCGGTGTGGCCGTGCCGGCCGCTGGGGAAGGTGCGCCCGCCGAAGCCCGGGTCGGCCGGATCGTGGCCGAACCACAGCGCGTGGTCGTCCCGGCCGGTCAGCACGGCTGCCAGCGGGCTGAGCCCGCGCAGGACGCGGCGGGGCAGCTCGTCGGGAGCGGGGGCCAGCCGGATCGCGTCGTCCGGTGCCGTGCTGGCCCAGACCTCGCCGGCGGGCAGCCCAAGCCCGTCGGCCCGGTCCACGCCGACGCCGGGCGAACCGACGAAGACCAGCGCGTCGGCGGCGAGCCCGTGGTCGCGGGCGGCGGTGCCCACGACCAGCGAGCCGTAGCTGTGCCCGAGCACCGTCTGCCGGGCCGGCGGGCCGTCATGGGTGGCCCGCAGCCCCTCCTGGAACCGGTGCAGCGCCGGTCCGGCGTCGCGGGCCTGGTGGGGCAGGACGGCCTCGTGCAGGAAGTCCGGCGCGTCGTAGTCCAGCCAGAGCACCGCCGCGGTGGACCCCGTCGGATCCAGCGCCGCGCAGCGGGCCTGCACCCGGGCGGCCCGGCCCAGCTCGCCGGTGGCGTCGGCGAGGCCGGCGGTCATCCCCGGCACGTAGGTCAGCACCCGGTCGGCCCGGTCCGGGTCGCCCAGCGCCACGACCGTGCGCCCCTCGCCGCCCGGGTCCAGTCCCAGCAGGTACGCCCGGGGCTGCCCGCCGCCGGTCAGCCGGGCCGTCAGCGCGTCCAGCCCCGTCAGGGCCCCCTTTACCCGGGCCAGGCCGGCCAGCTCCACCGGCCCGTGCGGCAGCCGGTCGAGCAGCCGGCGTCGCTCGGCCAGCAGCACCTCCCGCCGCCGGTCGAGCAGCAGCCGGTTCGCCTGGTCCCGGGCCGCCACGGGCACCCCGTCGAGGCGGCCGACCAGCTCGGGCTCCCGGGCCACCAGCCAGCGGCGCTGCGCGGGCGTGAGCCCGGCCCACCAGGACCGGACGGTCGCCGGGGCGGCACCCGGCGGCGGACGCCAGGGTGGGGGCTGGGCCACCCAGCCCGCGCCGGCCGCCCGGGTCAGCTCGTCGAGCCGGCCGGCGGCCTCCCGGTCGGCCGCGTCGGCCAGCTCCAGGGCCGCCGCCACGGCGGCGGCGACCCGCGCCACGGGGGCGGGCGCGCCGGGCTGCGCCCGCGCCGGGTCGGTGCTCGCCCGACCCCGCCGGTCCAGCCGCACCCCGCCCGCATCGGCCAGGGCGACCGCCTCGGTCAGCCGGGCCTTGGCCCGGTGCAGCCGCCCGGCCAGCTCGGCGAGCACCTGGTCGGTTTCGATCACCGCCGGGGCGAGGGCCGCCAGCTCGGACCGGAGCGCGCCGATCCGCCCGCCCGCCGCCCCGGCCGCAGCGCCCACCCAGCCGCCCCGCAGCGTCCGGGCCGCCCCGTCCAGCTCGGTGGCCCGCCGGTCGACCAGCCCGGCCAGCCCCCGCCAGGCCGCGCCGGCCGCCGCCCACCGGCCCGGGTCGGCCGCCCACAGCCGGGCGTAGGCGTCGCCCCCGCCGGCCGTGCGCCCGCGCGCCGCCGTGCTCACCGGGGCAGCGCCGTCAGCCGGTGGGCGGCCCGCTCGTCGGCCGACTGGTAGCCCTCGGCGGCGACGGTCAGCGCCCCCGAGGCGGCGGCCACCCGCGCGCCGAGCGCGCCGCACCAGGCGTGCGCGGCCGACTCCAGGCCGGCCAGGGCAGCCGCCGCGCGCCAGCCGGGGGCGGGCACCGCCAGGCCGGGCACTCCCGCCAGCCCGTGCCCGAGCCGGTACGCGAGGTCGCCCAGCGCCCCGGCGACCTCCCGCAGCAGCTCGGGGCGGACGGTGAACGGCTCCTCGGTCATCGGCGGACTCCTCCGGCTCGGTGCCCCGTCACGACATGACGGGCGGCGAGGCCGACCAGGGTGGGCCGGCAACACCGCCGTCGACGGGTGAACAGCGACGCCGTCGACGCTAGGCAGCCGCCCCGCCGACCGGAACGCCCTGTGGACAACGGGCGGCGGTCGTACCCCCGGGTTGTCCACAGGCATTGCCCACAGTCGACCCGACGGGTAACCTGCGGCCGCTTCCGCCGGTAGGGTGAGGCCATGATCCTCGACGGGCCGGGGCGGACCAGGCGTGCGGACGGCGGCCCCGGTGCGGACTCCGGACGGGACGCGGTGGCATGAAACCGGTCTGGCGGGTCGCGGACGTCCGGGCAGCCGAGGCCGGGCTGATGGCCACCCTCCCCGCCGGGGCGCTGATGCAGCGGGCGGCAGCCGGGCTGACCCGCCGCTGCGCGCTGCTGCTCGCCGACCGGGGCGGGGTGTACGGGGCCCGGGTGCTGCTGCTGGTCGGCACGGGCGACAACGGCGGCGACGCCCTGTACGCGGGGGAGCGGCTGGCCCGCCGGGGCGTCGCCGTCTCGGCCCTGCTGCTCACCCCGGGCCGGGCGCACGCGCCGGGGCTGGCCGCGCTGCGCGCCGCCGGGGGCCGCCTGGTGGACCGGGTGCCCGCGGTGGTCGACCTGGTGCTGGACGGGATCGTCGGGATCGGCGGCACCGGCGGGCTGCGCGAGGCGGCCGACCGGCTGGCCGGCGAGCTGCCCGGCTTGCACGGCCGCGACGGCGGGCGGGCCGGCGTGGTCGCCGTGGACGTCCCCAGCGGCGTGGCCGTGGACACCGGCCACCTGCCGCTGGCCGCCTCCGGCCGGCCGGCCGCGATCCGGGCCGATGTGACGGTGGCGTTCGGCGCGCTGAAGCCGGCCCTGGTGGTGGGCCCGGCGGCGGCGCTGGCCGGCCAGGTCGAGCTGGTCGACATCGGTCTGGAGCCGTGGCTGCGCGGCACGCCCGCGCTGCGGGTCACCGAGCGGACCGACGTGGTCGACTGGTGGCCGGAGCTGGGCCCGGCCGCGGAGAAATACACTCGGGGCGTGGTGGGCCTCGCGACGGGCTCGGCGGCGTACCCGGGTGCGTCCGTGCTCTCCGTCGGCGGCGCGCTCGCCGGGCCGACGGGCCTGGTCCGGTACGCCGGCAGCGCCCGCGCCGACGTGCTGCTGCACCACCCGTCCGTGATCGCGACCGGCCGGGTCGCCGACGCCGGCCGGGTCCAGGCGTGGGTCTGTGGCTCGGGCCTGGGCACCGGCGAGGACGCCGTCGCCGAGCTGCGGGCGGTGCTCGCCGCCCCGGTGCCGGTGGTGCTCGACGCCGACGCGCTGACCCTGCTCGTGGGCGGGTCGATGGCCGACCGGCTGCGCCGGCGGGAAGCGCCGATCGTGGTCACCCCGCACGACCGGGAGTTCACCCGGCTCTGTGGGGAGGAGCCGGGCGCGGACCGGGCCGCCGCCGCGTTGCGGCTGGCCGCCTGGATGAACGCGGTGGTCCTGCTCAAGGGGGACCGCACGATCGTCGCCACCCCCGACGGCCGGGCGTACGTCAACCCGACCGGCACCCCCGCGTTGGCCACCGGAGGCACCGGCGACGTGCTCGCCGGGCTGCTCGGCTCGCTGCTCGCCGCCGGGCTGGCCCCGGAGCGGGCGGCCGCCGCGGCGGCGTACCTGCACGGGCTGGCCGGGCGGGAGGCGGCCCGGTCGGGTCCGGTGACCGCGCCCGACGTGGCCGCCGCGCTGCGTCCGGTCGTGGCCGGCCTGTCGGCGGCACCCGGGGCGGGATGATCGACGCCAGGTCGGCGACGTGGCGGTATCTTTCCTTCCGGATACCGCCATCCGCCCGACATGGGAAAGCTCGTGGCGGCCCGGTCAGTAGGCTGGGGGCATGTGGCAGTCCGAGGTGCGGGTCGATCTTGACGCGATCCGGGAGAACGTGACGCGGCTGCGGGCGGGCACCAGCGCCGAGCTGATGGCGGTGGTCAAGGGCGACGGCTATGGCCACGGCATGCTCCCGTCGGCCCGTGCCGCGCTCGACGCCGGCGCGGACTGGCTCGGCGTCTGCACCCTCGACGAGGCGCTCACGCTGCGCCGGGCCGGCATCGACGCGCCCGTGCTGGCCTGGCTGCTCGCCCCCGGGGTGCCGCTGCACGAGGGCGTCGCGACCGGGGTGGACCTGGCCGCCGCGAGCCTCACCCAGCTCGACGAGATGGCCGAGGCGGGCCGGCGGGCCGGCCGCCCGGCCCGGCTGCACCTGAAGATCGACACGGGGCTGGCCCGGGGCGGGGCCACCGTCGCCGACTGGCCGGCGCTGCTGGAGGCCGCCGCGAAGGCCCAGGCCGACGGCCTGGTCGAGGTGGTCGGCGTGTGGAGCCACTTCGTGTATGCGGACCTGCCCGGCCACCCGACGACCGACCGCCAGCTCGCGGTCTTCCACGAGGGGCTGGACATGGTCGAGCGGGCCGGGCTGCGCCCGCACTACCGGCACCTGGCCAACTCCGCCGCTACCCTGACCCGCCCCGACACCCACTTCGACCTGGTTCGGCCCGGGATCGCGACCTACGGGCTCTCCCCGGTGGCCGGCGAGCGGTTCGGGCTGCGCCCGGCGATGACCGCCCGGGCCCGGGTCATGCTCACCAAGCGGGTGCGCGCCGGCAGCGGCGTGTCGTACGGGCACACCTACCTGACCGAGGCCGACGCCAACCTGGCCGTGGTGCCGCTCGGCTACGCCGACGGGGTGCCCCGGCACGCCTCCAACACCGGCCCCGTGCAGCTCGCCGGCCGGCGGCGGACCGTCTCGGGCCGGGTCTGCATGGACCAGTTCGTGATCGACTGCGGCGACGACCCGGTGGCGGCCGGCGACGTGGCGACCCTGTTCGGCCCCGGCACCGACGGCGAGCCCACGGCCGACGACTGGGCCGAGGCGGCCGGCACGATCAACTACGAGATCGTCACCCGGTTCGGTGGGGTCCGGGTGCCCCGCGTCTACGACGGCGAGCGGCCGTGAGCGAGCGCAGGTTCCGCATCCCCCGGCCGCGCACCGCCGCCGGCCGGGTCGCCGGGGTGGTCGGGGCGGCCGTCGGGGTGGCCGCCGCCGGGCTCGCGGCGGGGGTGGTGAGCGAGCGCATCCTGGTCCGCCGGCTCAAGGCCGGCCCCGCCGATCCGTACGCCGACGAGGTGTTCGGTCAGCAGCGCTACGACGAGGCGTTCCGGCTGGAGCTGCCCGACGGCACCGACATCCACGTCGAGGTGGTGGAGCCGACCCGCCCCGTCCCGGGGCACCCGACCGTGGTGCTGGTGCACGGCTTCTGCCTGGACATGGGCACCTTCCACTTCCAGCGCAAGATGCTCGCCGAGCGGGGCGAGCACCGCATCGTCGCGTACGACCAGCCGGGGCACGGCCGGTCGGGGCGGCTGGAGACCGGCGAGTACGACCTCGCCGCGCTCGGCCGCACGCTGCGCCGGGTCATCGACCGGACCGCCCCGGAGGGGCCGCTCGTGCTGGTCGGCCACTCGATGGGCGGGATGACCATCATGGCGTTCGCGGAGCTCTACCCGGAGCTGTTCGGCGACCGGGTGGTCGGCACGGTGCTGATGGCCACCTCGGGCGGGCTGCTGGCCGAGACGAAGCTGGTCGCCCCGGCCCTGCTCGGCCGGGTCGGCTCCCCGGTGCTCTACATGATGAGCAACGCCACCCGTTACGGCGGCACGGCGATCGACGCCGCCCGCAAGTCGACGTCCAACGTGGCCTGGCTGCTCACCCGCAAGTACGGCTTCGGCACCCCGAGGCCCAGCCCGGCCCTGGTGTCGTACGTGGAGCTGATGAACTCCCGCACGTCGGCCGACACGGTCACCCGCTACCTGCGCACCCTGGCCACCCACTCCCGATATCCGGCGCTGGCCGCGCTGGCCGGCACCCCGGTGCTGGTGGTGGTCGGCGACAAGGACATGATCACCCCCGTGACCCACTCGGAGGAGATCGTCCGGCGGCTCCCGCACGCCGAATACCTCAAGATCCACGACAGCGGGCACGTGGTGATGCTGGAGCACGCCGACGAGGTCAACGGGGCCCTGGCCCGCTTCCTGGAGGGGCTGTGAGCGGCGTCGACCCGGTCGGCGGTCCCGCCGGACAGGGCCCGGCATCCGGCGGCCCGGTCGGCGTGGGCGTCGGCGTCGATGTCGGTGTGACGCTGCCGACGGTCGAGGACACCCACGCGTTCGGTCGCCGGCTCGCCGGGGTGCTGCGCGCCGGCGACCTGCTGCTGCTCACCGGTCCGCTCGGCGCTGGCAAGACCGCGCTGACCCGCGGCATCGGCGCGGGCCTCGGCGTGCTCGGCGACATCACCTCGCCGACCTTCGTGATCGCCCGCGTGCACCGGCCCGATCCGGTGCGGGGCCGGGGCGTGGCGCTGGTGCACGCCGACGCGTACCGGCTCGGGGACGCCGCCGACCCGCGCGCCGAGATCGACGACCTTGACCTGGACGCCTCGGTCGACGACTCGGTGACCGTCGTCGAGTGGGGCGAAGGGCTGGTCGAGCAGCTGGTCGACGCCCACCTGCGGGTCCGCATCGATCGGCGCGACGACGACACCCGACTGGTCGAGCTGGAACCGGCCGGCGGCGACTGGGCCGCCCGTCTGACCGCCCTTTCCTGACCGGTTCGCCCGCCTGGTCGCCCTTTTCTGACCGCCCTCTCCTGACCGGTCGTCGCCGGCACGAGGCTTCCGCGCCCGCCGTCGGCCCGGCTCGCGCGGGGTGTCGGACCGGGCTGGTAGGAAGGGGGCCGACCGACTGCGAAAGGCTGCCGATGCCCCACGACGCCTCCACCCTCGACCTGCTCTCCCTGCTGCCCGAGGAGTGGCGCGCCCTGCTCACCCCGCACCTCGACCCGGCCCGCACGGCCGCGTTGGCCGAGTTCGTCGCCGGGGAATACGCCACCCAGACCGTCTTCCCGCCGGTCGAGGATCTGTTCTCCGCGTACCGGCTGTGCGGGCCGGGTCAGACCCGGGTGCTGATCCTCGGGCAGGACCCGTACCACAAGGCCGGGCAGGCGCACGGGCTGAGCTTCAGCGTCCGCGAGGGGGTGTCCGTCCCGCCGTCGCTGCGTAACGTCTTCAAGGAGCTGACCGAGGACCTGGGGGTGCCGAAGCCGCGCGGCGGCAACCTCGACGGCTGGGCCGCGCAGGGGGTGCTGCTGCTCAACTCGGTGCTGACCGTCCGGCAGGCCACCCCGGGGTCGCACGCCAACAAGGGGTGGGAGGAGTTCACCGACGCGACGATCCGTGCCCTCGACGCCCTCGACCAGCGGGTCGTCTTCCTGCTCTGGGGCGGGTACGCCCGCAAGAAGGCGACCCTGGTCACCAACCCGCAGCACCTGGTGCTGGAAGCCGGTCACCCGAGCCCGATGAACCCCCGCGGGTTCCTCGGCAGCCGCCCGTTCAGCGCGACCAACAAGGCCCTCGCCGACGCGGGCCTGCCGACCATCGACTGGGAGCGGTCGGCGGGCTGAGCCGGTTTCGTCGCCCGGTCACCCCGCAGATTTCGGAGTGACCGGGCGATCACCTTCTGCTGTAGACTGTGCGGCAGCCCGAGTGTCCCGGCGGCTCCACGGATCGGAGGCGGCACGTGGCGGCTACGGCGACGATCAGCCCGCAGCAGTGGCTCGCGGCCCGGGGGGCGCTGGCGGCGGCCACCGACCGGTTCGTCCGGCTCGTCGAGTCGGTCGACCGGCCGCAGACCATGGTGACCGCGCACTGGTCGGTCGCCGACACCGTCGTCCACCTGGTCTCGGTCGGCTGGTGGTATGCGACGAAGCTCGACCCCGAGCACCCGCCGCTGCCGATTCCCGGCCTCGACGCCCAGCTGCCGACGGTCACCGTGGACACCATCGAGGGCGTCAACGACCTGATCCTGGCCCACCTGCCGGAGCGCGACCCCGCGCCGCTGCTGGCGCAGTTCCGCGCCGACGTGGCCAAGATCCTCTCGCTCGCCGCCGACCGCGATCCGACCGAGCTGCTGCCCTGGTTCGGCGCCGCCCGCGCGCCGCTCGCCGGTCTCTTCGGCCACCTCGTCAACGAGCTGCTCGTGCACGGCTGGGACATCGCCCGCGCCACGGGCCGGCCGTGGGAGATGCCCGGCCGGGAGGCCGTGCTGTTCTTCGAGGTCTTTCTCGTCGGGGTGGTCCGCGCCGGCTACGGCCGGCTGCTCGACAACGACGAGCCGCCCCGGGACCGCCCGATCACCGTGGAGTTCCAGTCGGCATACTGCGCCGACATCACCCTCGTCCTGCACCGGGGGCTGGTGTCGATCGCCGCGCCCGGCGCCCGCCCGGACGTGCGGGTGCGGTTCGACCCGGCGGCGCTCAACCTGATGCTGTTCGGCCGGGTGGGCCGGGTCCGCACTGCCCTGACCGGCGGGGTCTCGATCCGCGGCCGTCGCCCCTGGCTCCTGTTTCCGTTCCTCCGAGTTCTCCGCACCCCCAGCTGACCCCCGCCCCTCGGTGATCAAGAAGTTTGTGTCACCGTCGAGATCATCTTTGACGTTTTCCTCTTGATCACGGCGGCGGGGGTGCGGGGAGCGCGGGGAGTGGGTGGGGTGGGTGGGGCTGCAATGGTGCGGCGGGGTGGGCGGTTAGGGTTGCGTTCGTGCTCGTACTGGTGGTGGACTCCTCGACCCCCGCGGTGACCGCGGCGCTGGTGGAGATCACGGCGACCGGCGTGACGCCGCGCGCCCAGCGGTGCACCGTCGATGCCCGCGCGCACGGCGAGCTGCTCGCACCGCAGGTGCACGCCGTCCTCGCCGACGTCGACGCCCGCCCGGCCGATTTGACCGCGATCGTCGCCGGCCTCGGCCCCGGCCCGTTCACCGGGCTGCGGGTGGGGCTGGTCACCGCCGCCACCATGGCCCAGGTGCTGGGCGTCGCAGCGTACGGCGTGTGCTCGCTGGACGGGATCGGCCACCCGGCGGCGGCCGGCGAGCCGGTCCTGGCGGCCAGCGACGCCCGCCGCCGGGAGGTCTACTGGGCGGTGTACGACGGCGCCGGCCAGCGGATCGCCGGCCCCGACGTGGACGCCCCGGCGGTCGCTGCGCAGCGTGCCCGCGAACTGGGGGTCACCGCCGCGGTCGGCGACGGCGCGCACCGGTACGCCGACGTGCTCGGCCTGCCGCTGCGTGCCGAGCCCCGCTACCCGGACCCGACCGCGCTGGCCCTGTTGGCGGCCGAGCGGATCCGGGCCGGCGCGCCCGGCGAGCCGCTCACCCCGCTGTACCTGCGCCGCCCCGACGCCGTGGCCGCCACCGCCCGCAAGCCGGTCCTGCCGTGAGCGGGCGGGAGCGGCCGAGTCCTGAGCGGGCGGGAGGCCCGGCCGTGAGCGGGCCCGAGCGGCCGAGCCCGACAGGAATCCGGCTGGGCCGGTTCCGCTGGTGGCACGTCGACGAGGTGCTGCCGATCGAGGCGGACCTGTTCGGGGCCGAGCGGTGGTCGCCCGCGATGTTCTGGAACGAGCTGGCCAACGGCCACTTCTACCTGGTCGCCACTCCGGCCGACGGGGAGCGCGTGCTCGGCTACGCCGGGCTCGCCGTCGCCGCGCCGGACGAGGCGTGGGTGCAGAACATCGCCGTCGCCCGGGACGCCCAGCGGCGCGGGGTGGGTCGGGCGATGCTGGAGGCGCTGCTCGCCGAGGCCGCCCGCCGGGGCGTACGCAGCACGCTGCTGGAGGTCGCGGCGGACAACGGCCCCGCCCAGCGGCTCTACGCGACGTACGGCTTCGAGCCGATCGGCGTACGCCGCGGCTACTACCAACCCAGCAACACCGACGCGCTGGTCATGCGGCGCGACCAGGACTGAGGAGCCATGGCCGACGAACCGCTCATCCTCGGCATCGAGACCTCCTGCGACGAGACCGGCATCGGCATCGTGCGCGGGCACACCCTGCTCGCGGACGCGTTGGCCTCCAGCGTCGCCGAGCACGCCCGGTTCGGCGGGGTGGTGCCCGAGGTGGCCAGCCGTGCCCACCTGGAGGCCATCGTGCCCACCATGGACCGGGCGCTCGCCGAGGCGGGGGTGACCATCGCCGACATCGACGCCATCGCGGTGACGTCCGGCCCGGGGCTGGCCGGCGCGCTGCTGGTCGGCGTGGCCGCCGCGAAGGGCTATGCGCTGGCCGCCGACAAGCCGGTGTACGGGGTGAACCACCTCGCCGCGCACGTCGCCGTGGACACTCTGGAGCACGGGCCGCTGCCCGAGCCGGCGATCGCCCTGCTGGTCTCCGGCGGGCACTCGTCCCTGCTGCTCGTCGACGACCTGGCCCGGGGGGTGACCCCGCTCGGGGCGACCATCGACGACGCCGCCGGTGAGGCGTTCGACAAGGTGGCCCGGCTGCTCGGCCTGCCGTTCCCCGGTGGCCCGTACATCGACCGGGAGGCCGCCGCCGGCGACGCCGCCGCGATCGGCTTCCCGCGCGGTCTCACCGCCGCCAAGGACCTCGCCGCCCACCGGTACGACTTCTCCTTCTCCGGCCTGAAGACGGCGGTGGCCCGCTGGGTGGAGGCCCGGCAGCGGGCCGGCGAGCCGGTGCCGGTGGCCGACGTGGCCGCGTCGTTCCAGGAGGCGGTCTGCGACGTGCTGACCGCGAAGGCGCTGGCCGCGTGCCAGGCCCACGGGGTGGACACGCTGGTGATCGGCGGGGGAGTGGCGGCGAACTCCCGGCTGCGGGTGCTGGCCGAGCACCGGGCGGCGAAGCTCGGCATCCGGGTACGGGTGCCCCGGCCGAAGCTGTGCACCGACAACGGGGCGATGGTGGCGGCGCTGGGCTCGCACCTGGTCGCCGCAGGGGTCGCGCCCAGCCGGCTCGACCTGCCGGCCGACTCGGCGCTGCCGCTGACCACGGTCAGCGTGTGACGGCCCGACCTGACCGGGGAGCGCCACCGAAGGCCCGACCTGACCGAGGGAGCGACGACGTGATCGTACGGATGTGGGAGGCGCGGGCGGAGCCCTACGGCTTCGCCGACCTGATCACCTGGGTCTGCGACACGGCCCTGCCGGAGGTCGAGCACGACCCGCTGCACGTGTCCAGCGAGGTGTTCAGTTCCACCGACCACCGGGTGGTGGTGGTCTCGAAGTGGCGCAGCAGCCCCCGGCCGCTGCCGGATCCGCCCGCGACGTTGATCGCCCGCCCCCCACACACCTGGGACTTCACCCAGGTGGACCGCTGACGCGGCAGGTGCAGCCGCAGCCGGTGCAAGGAAGGGCCCCCTGTTAACGCATTCTGTTGCACAGGGGGCCCTTCCTAACATCCAAGCCGGTCAGTTGCGGCGCAGGATGCGGTACGTGGCGATGCCGCCGGTGCCCAGCGCGGCGATGAATACCAGCCACACCACCGTCGTGCTGACCCCGAGCCGGCCGCCGCTGCCGACGTTCGCGGCGGCCGCCGCGACCAGCGAGTCGCTCTGCGCCGGCGGGAGCGCGGCGGGTGGCAGCTGGTCCCAGCGGACCAGGCCGGTGCTCTCCAGCATCGCCATGTGGTCCCCGACGAACTTGTTGGACTCGTCGGCGAGCTTGCGGACGGTCGCGTCCCGGGTGCTGGCGCGCACCGCGCCGATGACCGGGAAGATCTTGCCGTGCGCCACCCGGAGCCGGGTCACGAAGATCTGGTCGAACCGGGCGCCGGTGGAGTCCTGCATCTCCTTGAGCCACCCCTTCTGCTCGGCGGTGGGGTCCGTGGGCAGGGTCGCGCCGAGCTTGTTGGCGGCGTCCACGACGAGCTGGTCCAGCACCCCGTGCTGCCGGGAGATCTCGGCGCCGATCTCGCGCACCCGGGCCGACTGGCCCTTCTCGGCGGCCATCTGCCCGGCCGGCATCTCCCACAGCCCGGCCAGCCGTACGCCGACGAGCAGGGTGGTGTCGGCGGCGTTGAGCTGGGCGTTGACCGGCGCGGCGAGGGCCACGCCGGGTAGCACCCCCAGTGCGGCGACGAAGGTGACAACCAGCGCCGCCATCCGGTGGGTCCGGTGCCCTGGCCGGCGACGTGCGGATCTGAGCGGTGCCATGGGTGCGGTGCCTCCTCGGTCCGGGCCGAACGCGTCCGTCCGGGCGGCCGAGTCCCACGGGCCGCCCGTCCGGTCACTGGTACGGATGGCTGCCGCGATCAGTTCATCCGGATCCCGGAAGAGCGTCTCGTGAAACCCGGCGGGGGATCCGGCGCGGGGAATCAGGCCGGGCAACCGGGGCGACAGGTCAGCGGGTGACGGCCATCAGCAGGCCGAGCAGGAGCAGGGTGGCGACGGCGACCGCGAAGACGACCAGCAGGTCCCGCCGGCCGTGCGCGGGCGAAGAGGACGCAGACGAGGGAGCCGCGGGCGAGGGAGGGAGGACCGGCTCGACCGGCAGGTCCCGGGTCACCAGGGCCAGGTCGCCGAGGGTACGGGCGGCCCAGGCCTCGCCGACCCGCTCGGAGAACTCGTCGAGGGTGAGCCGGCCCGCCGAGGTGTGCCGTTGCAGGTCGGCGACGACCCGGTGCCGGTCGTCGTCGGAGGCGCGCAGCTCGACGTCCACGCCGGACAGCGTACGCAGCCGGGCACGCCCGGGGCACCCCACGCCAGACGGGAGGGTCAGGCCGCGTCGAGGGGGTCGGCGAGCAGCCGCTCGAACGCCAGCTCGGCCGCGCCGATCAGCGCCGCGTCGTCGCCGAGTTTCGGGGTACGCAGCCGCACGTGCTCCAGGCAGGCCGGCAGCCCCATCGAGTTGAGCCGGCTGCGCACCTGTGCCGCCGCGGCGAGGTAGAGGTCCCGCATCGTGCCGCCGAAGATGACCATCTCGGGGTTGAAGATGTTGACCAGGTTGGCCACGCCGAAGCCGAGCCAGTCGCCGGCCTGCCGTACCGCCGTCTGGGCCCGTGCGTCGCCCCGGTCGGCGGCCTCGAAGAGGGCCAGCACCGCGTCGGGCCCTCGGGCGTCGGACCGGCCGGCGGCCCGCAGCAGCCCGTGCTCGCCGATCTCGGTCTCCCAGCAGCCCCGGGAGCCGCACTCGCAGGGCTGCCCGCCGCGCACCACCACCATGTGGCCGACCTCGCCGCCGTACCCGCCGTGTCCGGTCAGCCGCCGGCCGCCGGCGATGATGCCGGCGCCGACGCCGACGTCCCCGTACAGGTAGATGACGTTGTCGCAGCCGGCGGCGACGCCCCGGGCGTGCTCGGCGAACGCCGCCACGTCGGCCACGTTGCCGACCGTGATGGGCACGTCGATGCCCAGCTCGGCGGCGAGCGCCGCGCCGATCGGCTCGTCCACCCAGCCGGTGGTCGGGCTGAGCCGAACCAGGCCGTCGTCGCGGCGGACCATGCCGCAGACCGCCACCCCGGCCCCGACGCAGAACGCACCCGCCGGGACCGACTGGTGCATCTCCTTGACCGCGCCGGCCAGCAGCGGGGCGGCCTCCCCGGCCATCAGGTTGCGGGGTCGGTCCAGTTCCCGGCGATCGAGCACCGCGCCGCCCAGACCGACCCGCGCGGCCCGCAGCCGGTCCACCTCCACGCTGTACGCGTACGCGTAGACCCGCTCCGACTCGGGCCGGACGACCAGCGACGGTCGTCCGGCCCGGCCGGTCTCCTTCGGCGTGCCCTCGCTGACCAGCCCGGCGCCGGCCAGGTCGGCGGTCAGCGCGCCGATGGTGCTGCGGTTGAGCCCGAGGGTGGTGGTCAGTTCGGCGCGGGTCGTCGCGCCGTGGACGTGCACGTAGCGCAGCAGGGCACCGAGGTTCTGCCGACGGATCTCGTCCTGACTCGGTCCCACACGCATCGTTACCGGTACTTTCGCGCGGGTGTCAACGGTTGCCGGTGGCGGCCGACCGGTGCCGGGAGAAGGCGTCCACGCTCGCGGCGAGCAGCAGCACCACGCCGGTTACCACGTACTTCACCCCCGAGCTGTAGCCCATCAGACCCATGCCGTTGTCGATCACGGCGACCACCGCGCCGCCGAGCACGGCGTCGAGCACCCGGCCCTTGCCGCCGAAGAGGCTGGTGCCGCCGATCACCGCCGCGCCCACGGCGTAGAGCAGCACATTACTGCCACCCGTGTTGGGGTCCACCGAGTTGGCCCTGCTCGCCGCGACGATGCCGCCGATCGCGGCCATCGAGGAGCAGATGACGAAGACCGAGATGCGGATCCGGTCGACGTTGATGCCGGCGCGGCGGGCGGCCTCCTTGTTGCCGCCGACGGCGTAGACGTGCCGGCCGTAGCTGGTGCGCTGGAGCACGAAGGTCCAGACGATCAGCAGCACCGCGATGATCGGCACCACGATCGGCACGCCCTTGAGCGAGGTGATCAGGACGTTGCGGCTGCGCTCCAGGTTGAGCACGTAGACGGCGGCGCCGAGGATGACCGTCAGCACGCCCACCCGGGCGAACACGACGGCCAGCGGGTCGGTGACGAGCCCCCGGGCGGACCGGTTGCGGTGCCGCATCAGCTGCACCGCCGCGTAGGCGGCGACGGCGACGGCGGCCAGCGCCCAGCCGATCGCGGGCGGCAGGTTGCGGTTGGAGATCGCCACCAGCGTCTCGTCGCGTACGGAGATGTTGCTGCCGTCCTTCATCAGCATCAGCACGATGCCCTGGAAGGCGAGGAAGCCGGCGAGGGTGACCACGAAGGACGGGATGCCGATCTTCGCCACCAGGAAGCCCAGCGTGGTGCCGATGAGCACGCCGGTGCCGAGCGCGGCGAGCACCGCGACCCACCAGGGGTAGCCGAGCACGGTGACGACGTTGGCGAGGATCGCCGCGCAGACGCCGCTGGCGAAGCCGGCGGAGAGGTCGATCTCGCCGAGCAGCAGGACGAAGACCAGGCCCATCGCGATGAGCGTCACCGCCGCGCCCTGGGTGAACAGGTTGGCGAAGTTGCCGGCGGACAGGAACGACGGGCGCATGATCGCGAAGACCGTGCAGAGCACGATCAGGCCCAGCACGGCCGGCAGGGCGCCGATGTCGCCGCCGCGTACCCGGCTGACGTAGCTGCGCACGTGGCCGCCGACGGTGACCGGCGGGGCGACCGCCGCCGGCCCTTCCTTCTTCACGACGGTGCTGGTCATCGGAGGGCTCCCGGGGTCGTGCCGACGGCCGCGCCGCCGGTGCCGTTGCCACCCGCCGGCTCGGCGGCGAACCCGAGGGCACCGGAGCGCCCGGCGGTGATCAGCTCGACGACCTGCGAGTGGGTGATGTCGGTGGTCTTCACCTGGGCCACCATCTGGCCGAGGTAGAGGGCGGCGATCCGGTCGGAGACCGCGAAGACGTCGTTCATGTTGTGCGAGATGAGCACGACGGCGAGGCCGTTGTCGGCGAGCCGGCGGACCAGTTCCAGCACCTGGGCGGTCTGCGCGACGCCCAGGGCGGCGGTCGGCTCGTCGAGGATGACCAGCCGGCTGTTCCAGAGCACCGCCTTGGCGATGGCGACGGTCTGCCGCTGGCCGCCGGAGAGGCTGGAGACGTGCTGGCGCAGCGACTTCACCGTCCGGACGCTCAGTCCGGCGAGGGTGTCGGCGGCCATCTGCTCCATGGTCGGCTCGTCGAGGACGATGCCGGTGCGCTTCTCCCGGCCGAGGAACATGTTCTGCACGATGTCGAGGTTGTCGCAGAGCGCGAGGTCCTGGTAGACGACCTCGATGCCCAGGGCGGCGGCGTCCCGGGGGCTGCTGATGCTGACCGGGCGGCCCTCGAAGAGGAACTGGCCGGAGTCGGTCGGGTAGATGCCGCTGATGCACTTCACCAGGGTCGACTTGCCGGCGCCGTTGTCGCCGACCAGCGCGGTGACCTCGCCGGCGTGGGCGGTGAGGGCGACGTCGCGCAGCACCTGGACGGGACCGAAGCTCTTGTCGATCCCTCGTAGTTCCAGCAGGGGGGTTGCGGACACAAGGGTCTCCTTGTCGCGGAGGGGAGATCGCGGAGCCCGTCCGGCGCGAGCCGCCGCCCGGCACGGGGTCACCGCTG